>JBDTXV010000077.1:0-8238 GCA_040006015.1 Caldimonas sp. | reverse complement strand
GCAGCACGTCGGCCATCTTGGCCGAGTCGTACTCGTTCATCTGGCAGCCGAAGGTCTTGATGTAGACCTTCTTCGTCGGCGCGACGGTCTTCGTCAAGGCCGGCTCCAGGTCTGCGCGACCGGATCGAAAAGCCATTCCTCGGCCTGCTTCGGCGTCGTCGGCCATGGCCGCTTCGCCGCTTCCTCGGGCGTCAGGATCCACACGTTGTTGACCAGATCCATCGGGTCGACGGTGTAATGCACCAGCAGCTTTGCGCCGACGAGCGTTGCCGACATCGCGAGCAGATTGGCTTGATTGCGGATGCGCACGCCGGGTGCGAGGCGCGCCGGCTTGCCGTTCAGCGTGATCTCGGGCGGCTCGACGATGACGAGCGCGCCGCGCAATGCGTTTTGCGGGAAGACGCGTTGCACCTGGGCCGAAACCGGGCCGGTCCAGCCCGTGACGGCGATGGCGATGAAGGCGGCGAGTGCCGAACGCAGCAGCATGTGAGACCCCGGGGTCGCGAGATGAGCCTACCGAAACGGCGTCGGCGTCGCACGAATTGCAAGCCGATCGTGGGGGTGGTGGCGCTTCAGGGACTCGAACCCCGGACCTGCGGATTATGATTCCGTCGCTCTAACCGACTGAGCTAAAGCGCCTGAGCCCGTGAGTATAGCGAGGGGCTCGCGCTGCCGAACCCTCGAGCCGAGCAAGGCTCGGCCGTGCTGCCGGGATCGGCCTGTCATTCCTACCCGAACATGTTCAGCTTCTTCAAGAAAAAGACGCCGGCCGACGACGCCTCTGCCGTTTCGAAACCGTCTGAGGCCGTGCCGGTTGCGTTTTCGGCAACGTCTCCCGCGCCAGGCAATTCCGTTGCAGCGCCACCTCCGCTCGGAGCGACCGCGGAAGCGGTTTCTCCTGCAGCAGCGACGCAAACCGAGTCGGGCACGGCCGCGCCGTCATGGCTGTCGCGGCTCGGCGGCTGGGTCGTGCCGAAGCCGATATCGGAAGGCGCATCCGCGTTCTCGTCGGTCCCGCCCGTCGCACCGTTGGGGGTCGAGCCCGTCGAAGTGCCCGCTGCGCCGCCGGCGCCGCGACCCGAGCCGGCCGAGGAGCCGGCAGCAGAGCGCAGCGACTGGCTTGCGAAGCTTCGCAGCGGATTGCGCAAGACCGGCACCGGGATCAGCCAGGTCTTCATCGGCGCGCAGATCGGCGACGCGCTCTACGAGGAGCTCGAAACCGCGTTGTTGCAGGCCGATGCCGGCATCAACGCGACCGAATACCTGCTCGACGATCTGAAGCGTCGCGTCAAGCGTGCCGGTGCGAACGATGCGACGGCAGTCAAGGGCTTGCTCGCCGACGCGATCGCCGAATTGCTGGCGCCGCTCGAGCGTTCGCTCGAAGTCGGCGAGAACTCGCCGACCGTGATGATGGTGGTCGGCGTCAACGGCGCCGGCAAGACGACGACGATCGGCAAGCTGACCCGTCATCTCGTCGACGCGCAACAGAAGGTCATGCTGGCCGCTGCCGATACGTTCCGCGCCGCGGCGCGCGAGCAGCTGATGGTGTGGGCTGACCGGGCCGATCGGCCCGGTCGCAGCGCGGCGGGGCGGGTCGAGATCGTCAGCCAGCAGGGCGGCGATCCGGCCGGTGTCACGTTCGATGCGGTGGTCGCCGCGAAGTCGCGTGGCTGCGATGTCGTCATCGCCGATACCGCCGGCCGGCTGACGACGCAGGCGCACCTGATGGAGGAACTGAAGAAGATCCGGCGCGTGATCGGCAAGGCGCAGCAAGGGGCGCCGCACGAAGTGCTGCTGGTCATCGACGGTAACACTGGACAAAACGCGTTGGCGCAGGTCCACGCGTTCGATGCCGCGCTCGGCCTGACCGGCCTCGTCGTGACCAAGCTCGACGGCACCGCAAAGGGCGGCGTGCTGGCCGCGATCGCGTTGTGGGCGCGGTCTCGCCCGACACCGATCGCGGTCTATTTCATTGGCGCCGGCGAGAAGCTCGAGGACCTGCAGACCTTCGACGCGCGCGAATTCGCGCATGCGCTGCTCGGCTAGAGCGGCGACGACCTCGACACGAGCGCTGCACGCGAGGGGCGGTGGCGGCGTTCAGCGCTGCGGACTCCTGTCGCCGGGGGACTGCGGAGGCGATACCGAATCGAGTTCGTCGAACCAGGTCGCGGCCGTCGGCTCCCGCATCTCGATCACCTCGATCACGTCTTCGTCGGTCCATTCGCGATCCGTGTCGGCGAACGGCATCTGCACGTTGGTGCGGGCCGTCGTTGCCTGCGCCGCTGCCTTGCGCGCCGCCAGCTCGGCCGGCACCGCCGGAGACTTCGGTGCGATGCTCGCGCGGGCAGCCTCGATCGACGGCAGCGCATCCGGATTCCAGACGTGCAGCGGAACGCCGACCGCCGCGAGCGCGCGCGCGACGCGGTCGAGGCGCCGGCGCAGGCCTTCGCTGATCTGCAGATCGGGTGAGCGCAGCTCGACCACCGCGATCACTTGCGACGTCACGTCGCAGACGACGAGATCGACGCAATGGCTGCCGAGGCGGCGCATCCATTCGGCGTACGAGCTTCGCTTCGGCACGCTGATGAAGCGCGCGATCGGCACCTGCGCCAGGATCATGTAGCCGGGCAAAGCCAGCTTCAGTGTCGTGTAGGCGAGCCGCTCGGATGCACGCAGGATCGGTGCCGGCTGCGGCGGCCATCCGATCAGCGTGTCGAGACGCTCGCCGTCGGGCGTAGGGTCGCTCGTTTTGCTGCGCCTCCGGCCGAACCAGACGAGAAGCACGAGCACCGCGCCGATTGCGATCGAGTAGATCAGGGTCGTGTCCATCCGGATCCATGTGCGGGCGCCGTTGCGCCGCCGATTTGCGGACGCCCGGACTACGGCTGCGCGAAAGGTCGCGCGCCGCTCAGCGCATGCCGCCCATGCCGCCGAGCGCCTTCATGCCGCCCATGCGTTTCATCATCTTCATCATGCCGCTCCCCTTCATCTTCTTCATCATGTCGCGCATCTGCCCGAACTGGTTCAGCAGGCGATTGACCTCCTGCACCTGCACGCCGGCGCCGTTGGCGATGCGGCGCTTGCGCGTCGCCTTCAGCAACTCGGGCTTGCGGCGTTCGAGCGGCGTCATCGAGCAGATGATGCCTTCCATGCGGCGCACGTCGCGCTCGGCGCGGTCCATGTCGGCCGGCGCCATGTTCCCGGCTTTCCCGGTCAGCTGCGACGGCAGCTTCTCGACCAGTCCGGCGAGGCCGCCCATTTTCTTCATCTGCGAGATCTGGGCCAGGAAATCGTCGAGGTCGAAGCTGTCCCCGGCCTTGACCTTGTCGGCGAGCTTCTGTGCCGCCGCGACGTCGACGCCTTTCTGCACTTCCTCGACCAGGCCGACGATGTCGCCCATGCCGAGCACGCGGCCGGCGTGACGCTGCGCATCGAAGAGCTCGAGCCCGTCGAGCTTCTCGCTGATGCCGGCGAACTTGATCGGAACGCCGGTCACCGCCCGCACCGACAGCGCCGCGCCGCCGCGCGCATCGCCGTCCATCTTCGTCAGCACGATGCCGGTCAGCGGCAGCGCTTCCTTGAACGCGCGCGCCGTGTTGATCGCGTCCTGGCCCTGCATCGCGTCGACGACGAACAGTGTCTCGACCGGCTTCAGCACCGCATGCAGACCGGCGATTTCCGCCATCAGCTTCTCGTCGATCGCGAGCCGACCGGCCGTGTCGACGAGGAGCACGTCGAAATAGTGCTTGCGCGCGTAGTCGAGCGCGGCACGGGCGATCTCGAGCGGGGCGTCGGCGGCAGTCGACGGGAACCATTCGGCGCCGGCCTGGCGCGTCACAGTCTTCAGCTGCTCGATCGCGGCCGGGCGATAGACGTCGGCCGACACCGTCAGCACCTTCTTCTTGCGCTTCTCGATCAGGTACTTCGCGAGCTTCGCGGTCGTCGTCGTCTTGCCCGCTCCCTGCAGCCCCGCCATCAGGATCACTGCCGGCGGCTGCGTCGCGAGGTCAAGGTCGGCGACTCCGGCACCCATCGTCGCGGCCAGCTCGCGGTCGACGATGCCGACCAGCGCCTGTCCCGGCGACAGCGAGCCGACGACTTCGGCGCCGAGCGCGCGCTCCTTGACGCGCGCGATGAAGTCGCGCACGACCGGCAGCGCGACGTCGGCTTCGAGCAACGCCATGCGCACCTCGCGCAGCATCTCCTGGACGTTGTCTTCGGTGATGCGCGCCTGGCCGCGCATCGTCTTGACGAGGCGGCTCAGCCGTTCGGTGAGATTGGAGGCCATGCGGGGGGTGCAGCGCCGTCGCGATGGACAGGGGCCGGTTAGTACACTCTGGGCGATGATTCTATCGTTCGGGTCCAGCTCCGAAGGCCCTCAGGGGACCGCGCTCGCGCTGAGCGTTCCGAGCCTCGTCGCACTGCTGTGCTATGCCGCCGCGGCGTTGCCCGGCGCGCGTTACGCGACGCCGCGACGGACTGCGTTACTGCTCGCGTGGCTGGCTCAAGGCGCTGCGATCGTGATCGACATCGCCGGCTTCGGTGCGCCGGTGAGCGGTGCACGCTTCGGCTTCGCGCCGGCGCTATCGGTCACGCTCTGGCTCGTCCTTGCGGTGTACGGCCTGGAGAGCCGTTTCGTTCCGCTGCACGGTGCGCGCTGGCGCCTCGCGTTGCTCGGCTGCGCCGTCGTCGCGTTGGCCTGGGCCTTCCCGGGCCAGTCGCATCCGCAAGCGGCTTCGCGATGGGCGCCGCTGCACTGGTTGCTCGGCATCGCGTCGTATGGCCTCTTCGGCGTCGCGGTACTGCACGCGGCGATGCTGAATCGCGCCGAGCGACTGCTGCGCAAGACACCGGCGGCCCCGGGTCCGGCCGGGGGCGTGCCGCTGCTGCGCCTCGAGCGCCTGACCTATCGCTTCGTCGCCGCCGGCTTCGCGATGCTGTCGGCGGCGATCCTGCTCGGCGCCTGGTTCGCGAGTCCCTGGCGCTGGGATCACAAGACCGTTTTCTCGATCCTCGGATGGATCGTTTTCGCGGCCCTGCTCGCCGGCAGGCGCGCGTTCGGGTGGCGCGGCCCGCAGGCAACGCGCTGGCTCTATCTCGGCGCCGGGTTGCTGTTGCTCGGCTATGTCGGGTCGCGCTTCGTGTTCGAGGTGCTGCTGCACCGGATGCCGACCGCTTGAGGCGCCGATGAAGCTGCTGCTGGTCCTGCTCGCGGTCGGGGTGTTGCTGTGGCTGCTGCGCGGCGGGCTGCGCGGCGCACAGGCGCCGGCGCCGAAACCTCCGGTTGCAGATCCGCCGCGGCCGATGCTGGCCTGCGCGCAATGCGGTATTCATCTGCCGATCGACGAAGCGCTGCCAGGCCGCGGCGGCGTCTTCTGCGGGGCCGCGCATCGTGCCGCGTTCGAGGCGGCACATCCCGAGTGAAAGTCGTTCGTATGGCGTCGGCGCCGGCCCGAGGGCGCAGATGAGCGCGGCGCCGCGCCCGACCGAGCGCCGCGTTCGCGCCCGCCGCGCCGTCGCCGCGCCGCGGGCGCTCGACGAGTCGTGGTTCGGCGGTTCGGAGACGGGCGGGGAGAGCGCGCTGCGATCGGACGATTCACGCTTCGAGCACGGCGGGCGTCGCCGTACCGAGCAGGACGCCGCCGAGGACTCGCAGCTCTCGTCGCGCCACGATGAAACACCGCCCGCTGCCGGCGCGTCGACGTTCGAGCGCATCTACCGCGCTTTCATCGCAGCCCGCGCCGCGCTCGGCGTCGCGCTGCTCGTCACGCTCGGTCTGGCGCGGCTATTCGGGCTGCATCCGACCGATCTCGTCTCGGTCGTCAGCATCGGCTATGCGGCGATCGCGATCGGCCTGTGGCTGCTGCCGCGCTTCCGTCGGCCGGCCGGGCCGCAGTCGCTGGCGCGTCTCAGCAGCCCGCAGTGGCTCGCGACGATCGGCGTCGACGTCGTCTGCTTCGCGGCCTTGCATCTGCTCGCCCGCGGCTCGAGCCTGAATTACCAGGCGCTGCTCGTCCTGCCCGTGCTGATGGCCGGCACGTTGACGCCGCGCCTGTTCGCGCTCGCGACCGCGGCCGCGATCACGCTGTTGTTGCTCGGCAGCGCCTGGCTCGGGCTGCCGAACGGCGGCGATCCGACCTTGCTGATGACCCAGGCCGGTCTCGCCGGCAGCGGGTTCTTCGTGATCACGGTGCTGGCCGGCGAACTGTCGCGCCGCCTCGCGCGCGAGGAGATGACCGCGCGCGGCAGCCTCGAGCTCGCGCGCCAGCAGGCGCAGCTGAATCGCCTCGTGATCGAGGAGATGCAGGACGGCGTGCTGGTCGTCGATCGGCGCGGCCGCGTGCGCGCGGCGAATCCGGCGGCGCGGCGTCTGCTCGGGCCGAGCGGCATGAGCAGTCCGGCGCCGTTCCAGCTGCGCGGCGTGCCGGCCTGGAGCGCGCTCGTGCACACCGTCGAGCGCGCGTTCGGCGAATCGGCGTGGCCGGTCGCGGGTCGCGACGTCGTGTTGCAGTTCGACGAGCAGTCGCACCGGACCTTGAGAGCGCGGATACGGTTCACGCGCCGCCGCGAGACGCAGGCGAGCGAGGAGTTCTGCGTGCTCTTTCTCGAAGACGTGCGCAATGTCCAGGCCCGCAGCCGCCAGGAGAAGCTCGCCGCGATGGGACGGGTCTCCGCCGGCATCGCGCACGAGATTCGCAACCCGCTCGCGGCGATCTCGCAGGCCAACGCGCTGCTGTCCGAGGACGCGACCGATCCGGGGCAGCGCCAGCTGATGCGGCTCGTCAGCGACAACGTCGAGCGCCTGAAGCGCATCGTCGACGACGTGATGGAGGTCGCACCGGGCCAGGCGCAGGCGGTCGGGCCGATCGATGCGACCGCGCAGGTCGCCGCGGTGTGCAAGGACTGGGCGCATGCGAACGGCGTCCAGTTGGGCGAGCAAAGCGTGTTGCGGATCGACCTGCCGCCGGTGCCGGTCGGCGTCTCGTTCGATGCCGAGCACTTGCGCCGCGTCCTCGTCAACCTGCTCGACAACGCGCATCGGCACGCGACCGGCAAGCCCGGCGCGATCGCGTTGCGCCTCGACGCGGGCCATGAGCTGCGCGTCTTTCTCAGCGTGCTGAGCGACGGCGCGCCGATCCCGGCCGAGGTCGAGCCGTATTTGTTCGAGCCCTTTTTCTCGACGCGCAGCCGGGGCACGGGGCTGGGCCTGTACATTTGCCGCGAGCTCTGCGAACGTTACGGCGCCAGCATCGACTATCGCTTGCGGCCGCATGCCGGCTCGCAGCGCAACGGCTTCTTCGTCAACATGAGGCGGGCCGCGCTCAGTCCCGTGGAGGCCAGCGTGCCCTGACCTGATGACTATCGCATCGCATTTCAGTCTATTGGTCGTCGACGACGAGCCCGACCTGCGCACGCTCTACGAGCTGACCTTGCTGCGCGAGGGCTACGACATGGATACCGCCGGCACCGTGCAGGAGGCCTTGCTGCATCTGAAGGACCGCACCTATAGCGCGGTGATCACCGACATGCGCCTGCCCGACGGCAGCGGTCTCGACGTGCTGCGCTGGCTCGAGGAGAGCGGGCGGCGCGAGAAGGCGATCGTGATCACGGCCTATGGCTCGGCCGAGAACGCGGTCGATGCGTTGAAGGCGGGCGCCTACGACTACCTGACGAAACCGGTCGATCTGAAGCAGTTCCGCGCGGTCGTCGCGTCGGCGCTGGGCCGCGGCGGCCCCGCGGTGCCGGTTGTCGTCCCGGCGAGCTTGCCCTCGGAGCAGCGCGCGAGCGCGGTCGCGCGTCCGTCGACGCGCGCGGCGCCGGTCGCCGCGCCGCCGGCCCCGACGAGCCAGGCGCTCGGCCGCATGGCCGGCTACTCGGCGGCGATGCAGCAGGTCCGCTCGATGGTCGAGAAAGTGGCGCGCAGCATGGCGCCGGTGCTCGTCAGCGGCGAATCGGGTACCGGCAAGGAACTGGTCGCGCGAGCGATCCACGAGGTCAGCGCGCGCGGCGCGCAGCCGTTCATCCCGGTCAATTGCAGCGCGATCCCGGAACAGCTGCTCGAGGCCGAATTCTTCGGCTATCGCAAGGGCGCATTCACCGGCGCGGCAGACGATCGCGAAGGCTTCTTCCAGGCCGCCAACGGCGGCACGCTGTTCCTCGACGAGATCGGCGACCTGCCGCTGTCGATGCAGTCGAAGCTGTTGCGTGCGATCCAGGAGCGCTCGGTGCGGCCGGTCG
>JBDTXV010000076.1:0-8376 GCA_040006015.1 Caldimonas sp. | reverse complement strand
TGACGTCGGGCACGCGGCACGTTCCGCGCGCATGAAACGAAATGCAGCGGCGTCACGGCGCACCGGGCGCCGAAGCTCAGGACCGGTTCGCCATCCGCCCCAGTACGAGCGCGAGCGCGGTCGCGCCCAAGCCTTTGACGACCTGCGGGTGCTGGGCGTAGAAATCGCTCATCCGATCGACAATTCCCGGATTCGCCTTTTCGGCGTGCTTCGCGATCTCTTCGACCTCGGCCGGCGTCACCTGCGCCGCCTGATCGGGCGTGACTGTCGTCGACGCGTTGCCGCCGCGCAGCAAGCGTCCGAGAACTCCCCCCGCGCCCGAAGCGCCGGAGGTGAGCGACGAGAGCACGGTTGGCGCCAGCCCGGCGATCAGGCTCGACAGCATCCCGGCGCGCTGATTCGGACTCGAGCCGCCGAACAGCTGACCGACCATCTGTCCGAACGGGGGCGTGCTGTCGGAGCGAAACGCCGCCGCGAGTCCGTCGCTCATCTGCTGCGGCGAGACGTTCTGGGCCACCTGGTCGAAGTGTTCATCGACGTTCTGGGGCGGTTGACCGCCGCCGGCGTATTGCTGCAGCAAGCTGCCGAGATCGAAGCCCATCGTCGTCTCCTTTGAGGTGAGCCGAACATTTCATCGCGCCGGTCCGGTGCGGACTGTGAGCGGCTACCGGACCGAGTTGTAGGAAGAGGCCGCGCACCGCGAACCCCTGCGCCGAAACGCGTCCGAAAGGGCGGCGACTCGACGATCATCGCGCGCCGCCGCTGCGCGGTGGCTTCGAAAGCGACTGCGGCGTGGACTATCTCGATCTCATCCAATGGCCAGCGATGGTCGTCACGGTGCTCGCCGCATGGCTCGTCGCTTCGGAGAAGAAATCGCGCCGCGGCCACGGCTTCTGGGTCTTTCTGCTCAGCAATCTGCTCTGGGTCGCAGGGGCTGGCACAGCAAGGCTTACGCGCTGATCGGACTGCAGTTCTGCCTGGCCGCGATGAACATTCGCGGTGCCTGCAAGTCCGAAAAGCCGGCAACGGCCGAAGCCGGCGCCGCCGACTGAAACGTTGCGTCGCGAACCGAGCAGCGACGAAGCATCGATGCGACCGACGCCGTGTCGAGGTCTGGTCCGACAGGGCGCGCATCGCCGCTCGGGTGAAATGGGGTCAGCCGCGATTCTGTTAACCAGGAACTTCGATGACTTCGCCATCCGCCGACAAGCCTGCGACACCGGTCTCGAACGAGAAGTCGAAGGGCCAGAAACGCAGCCAGGAGCGCGGAACCGCGACGCATCACAAGAAGAATCCCGGCAAGCGCCCATCCCAGGGCGGCAACTGAGCGCGGACGTCGATATGCAACGCCGCCCCTATCAGACCCCGCGTCCGGCAACATCGGGTGCGCTGAGCACCGCGCTGCGCACCCGCGGTTTCGAGGTCGACGACTTCAAGGTCGAGGAAGAAGCGTCGTCCGAAATCTCGCAGTTGCTCGGGGTGGCCGGTGGCACGCTGAAGGTCAGATGCTTCTCGACCGGCGAGGAACGTCTTTATTCGACCGGTTCCGGCTCGGCCTGGCTCGGCGCGTTCCTGATGGATCTCGGACGCGGCCATTTCGCGCGGGCGCGTCACGAAGCGGCGCAGTTGCCGGCGCTTTCTTCGATCGCCTCGCTGGCGGCGCGGCCGGGCCGCTCCGCAACATTTCGGCGCCTGAGCGGTCGAGCCGCCGAAAGCGGTCGGCCCGCGCGCCGAGGCCTGTGCGCGAGTCTCTAAATCGACGCCATCGGATCGCGCGGCAGCAGCAGCTCGAACACCGTGCCTTCGGGCGCGCGCGAGCGCCCGACGACCGATCCGCCGTGGGCTCGGACGAAGCCGTCGATCTCGTGCAGGCCAAGGCCGAGGCCCGGGACTTCGCGACGAGCCCGGTTCGGTCCGGGCACGAACATGCGCTCCTGCACGTCGGCCGGGATGATCCCGGCGATCGAGACTTCGAGAAAGAGCCGGTCGGGATGGGTGCCGTCGATGCGCACCGAAATCGGCTCGATCGGCCCGACGTGTTCGAGCGCCGTTCCGAGCAGGTTCCTGATCGAGCCGGTGATCGCCGACGCATCGAACACGCCGCCGAAACTGCCGTCTTGAGTCAGCTCGAATTTCGCCGCCGGATGCGCGGCGCGCATTTCCGCGACGATCGCTTCGGCGACATCGCCGAGATCGCCCGGTTGCAGCTCGATCTCGGGCATCTCGGTGCCGACCCGCGACAGATTGAGCAGGTGATCGAAGACGCGCGCCATTCGCGCGCTGCTCGAGCGGATCCGCCGCACCGCCTGCTGGACCGCCTCGTCCTGACTGCGGACCATCGCGACCTCGGCACTTAGATTGATCGCCATCAGCGGCGTGCGCAGATCGTGGATCAGCCCGGCGACCATCAACTCGTTCGAGCGCAGCAGCCGCTGCGCGCGCTCGAGCTGGTCGAGCAGGCGGCGCGCCGGCGCGCCGAGTTCGACGATCAACGCGACCTTGTCCGCCAGCCGTTGCGGCTCGATCGGCAGCACGATCACCTCGACGACGCCGGCGTCGTGCGCGCGCGCGATCCAGGCCTCGGGCGCGGCCGCAGCGAGCACGATCATCGGCAGTTGCCCGGCGCGCGGCTCGCGGCGCAGCTGCGCGGCCAGCGCGAGCGCGTCGGTGTCGTCGACCTGCGCGGCCAGTACGGCCAGCGCGAGATCGTGTCCCCGAACCGCAGCGAGGGCCTGCGAAACCGATGTCGCGGTCAACACCGAGGCGCCGACCGGCGCAATCGCGGCCTGCGTCGCACCGAGTCGGGCTGCATCACCATCGACGACCAGCACGTTGACCTCCGGACGAGCGGAAAAGGACATGGCTTGTCGATCCTTGTTCTGGCTTTTTTGCAACCCGATTGGCGAGTCTCCAGCCGGGCATTCTGTCCTACAACTGGTGCTTGTACCTGCCGACAGACCGCGTAATACGTCCGAAGGCAAATTGGACATGTCGGGCGCCCTGCGCCGTTGCCGAATCCGGTGCCGTCCGAAAACTTCCGAAACCCGATTCGCAGAGGATGAAACGATGAACAAGGATCAAGTCAAGGGCCGTGTCGAAGAAGTCAAGGGCAGCGTGAAGGAGACGACCGGCAAGGCCGTCGGCAACCGCGACCTCGAGGCTGAAGGCAAGGTCGAAAAGGCCGGCGGCAAGGCTCAGGCGACCTACGGCGACACGAAGGAAAAGGCCAAGGACATCGTCAGCGGCCGTTGAGCCCGTCGACCGTCTGCGCGGTCGACCGATCGCGCAGGCTTCAGCGGCGCAGCACGTCGAGCCATGTGCGCTGCGCCGCCGACAGGCCGGCTTCCGGCGTCAGCATCGCGTCGTCGAGGGCCTTGCGTATTCCGGGTTCCTCGGCCGGTGGCGGCACGGCAACCAGCGCGTCGAGCAGTGCGGTCGCTTTGACGAGGCTCTTGCGATAAAGCTCGAATATCGCCGCGACCGTCACATGCCGTGACGGATCTTCCATCCAGCAGTCGTAGTCGGTGACGATGCCGATCGTCGCGTAGCAGAGTTGTGCCTCGCGCGCCAGGAAGACTTCGGGAGCGTTCGTCATCCCGACCAGTTCGCAGCCGGCGCGCTGCAGGAAAAGGCTCTCGGCCCGGGTGCCGAGCCGCGGCCCTTCGACGCAGGCGTAGGTCACGTCGCGATGCAGAGTCAGCCCGATCGCGCGCGCAGTCGTCGCGATCCAGTCGACCATGTTCGCGCTGACCGGTTCGGCAGTCGACACGTGCGCGGCGACGCCGCTGCCGAAGAAGCTGCGCTCGCGTGCCCCTCGGGTCCAGTCGAAATATTGACTCGGCACCGCGAAGTCGCCCGGCGCGATGCGCTCCGCGAGACTGCCGACCGCCGAGATGCCGAGGACCTGCGTCGCACCGGCGCGCTTCAACGCGTAGATGTTCGCGCGATAGTTGACCTCGTGCGGCAGCAGGCGGTGGCCGGCGCCGTGTCGCGCCATGAACAGGATCTCGCGTCCGCCGAGCCGCCCTTTCGCGATCGCGCCCGACGCGTCTCCGAACGGCGTGGACGCATCGACGTGCGCGTCGACCGTCATCGCATCGAGTGCATAGATGCCGGTGCCGCCGATCACCGCGAGCATGTCGGCTCCATTCCGAAGTCGGTCCGCCACGTGGCGGGCAGGTGGCGCAGATCGGCGGGCTCGTCGATGTCCGCGAGTGCGTCGAGTTCGGTCCAGGCGCGGCCGAGGCGTCGCAAGCGCGCGCGAGTCTGGTCCAGCACCTGCGCCGTGCTCCAGGCGATGCCTTCGAACAGTTCCGGCGCCGGCCGCTTCAGCCCGATCAGCGTGTAGCCGCCGTCGAGCGCCGGACCGAGGACGCAATCGCAATGCTCGAAGCAAGCGACGGCAGCGCGCAAGTAGGAGGCATCGAGGCCGGGGACGTCGGTGCCGATCAGGATCGCCCGGCCGTGCTGCACGAGCGCGCGCTCGAACGCGCGCGCCATTCGCGCACCGAGATCGCCGGCGCCCTGCTCGGTCAGCGCCGCGCCGCGGCCCAATGCGGCGAACGCCGGATGGTCACGGTCGGGCGCACAACACAGCTCGACCGGGCCGACCGCGGAGTCGAGCGCCTGCGCAACCGCTGCGGCGAGGAGACGCTGCGCCAGCAGCGCGGCGCCGTCGTCGCCGAGAGCCGCAGCGAGGCGAGTCTTCGCGAAGCCCGCGACCGGAGCCTTCGCGAAGACGATGACCACGCAATCCCTCATCGGTAGCTGCGCGCGAGCCGCTCCGGCGCAATACCGAGGCGGTAGAGCAGGCGCAGGCGCCACATCAGCACGATCGTGCTCCAGGTGCCGCGGTTTTCCCAGCGCCGCGCCGAAGTCACGACGCGCTCGCGCAGGCAGGCCGGCGCCGACAGGCGACGCAAGCGCTTCGCAAGCTCGATGTCCTCCATCAGCGGCTGCTCCGGGAATCCGCCGACCGCATCGAACGCGGCGCGCGTCACGAAGATCGCCTGGTCGCCGGTCGCGATGCCGGTCAGGCGCGAGCGCAGGTTCATCAGCGCGGCGACGATCCGAAGCACCGGCGCCGATCCGGCGATGCGCACGTCGAAGCGGCCCCAGACCGACGCCGTGCGGCGGCCGGCGCGACCGGGGTCGAGCGCAAGCGCGACGGCATCTAACGCGCGCGCGGGCAGCGTGGTGTCGGCGTGCAGGAAGAGCAGCACGTCTCCGCTCGCGCTCGCCGCCCCGGCATTCATCTGCCGCGCCCGTCCGCGCGGAACCGTGACGACGCGGTCGGCCCACGGCACCGCTGCGGCGGCGCTGCCGTCGCGGCTTTCGCCGTCGACGACGATCAGCTCCACGCCCTGCGCGCGCAGCGGCGCCAACGCGCGCAATGCGGATTCGATCAGCGCGGCCTCGTCGAGCACCGGCACCACGATCGAAAGACGCATCGAATGCGCCTACGCGGCGACCAGTGCGCCGCCGCAGCTGCTGCCTTGACCGGCGGTGCAGCCGTAGCAGTGATCGGCGACGCGCACCGTGCCGCCGTCGACCTCGTGCCGGAGCAGGTCGCTCAGATGCGGCCGGGTGCAACCGTTCAGCCGCAGCGGCAGACCGAGCATCTGGTTGAAGTCGCAGTCGTAAAGATAGCCCTGCCAGTCGACGCTGACGAGCGAGCGACACATCACGGTGGCCAGATTGGCGGCCTGATGCGCGCCCTTCAGCAGTTTCATGTACGGCGCGAACTCGCCCTTCGACACCAGCGTGCTGCCGAAGCGCCGGATCGGCATGTTGGCGAGCGCATAGAGCCGGTTGAATTCGATTCCGAAATGCTCGTACAGCTCGCGCTTGTAGTCGGCCTCGAGCTGCGTCTGCTCTGGCGGCAGCGCTGCGCCCTGCGGGTTGTAGACCAGGTTCAGCACGAGCGCGCCGTCCGGCCGGCCGTAGCCGAGCGTATTCAAAGCGCGCAGGGCCGCGATGCTCTTGTCGAAGACGCCGGCGCCGCGCTGGCGGTCGACCCGCTCGAGCGAATAGCACGGCAGCGACGCGACGACTTCGACGCCTTGCTCGGCGAGAAAGGCAGCCAGCGACTCCTGGCCGGTCTCGAACAGGATCGTCAGGTTGCAGCGGTCGATCACATGCACGCCGAGTCGCCGCGCTGCGGCGACCAGCCTTCGGAAATGCCGGTTCAGCTCCGGCGCGCCGCCGGTCAGGTCGAGCGTTTCGATGCGGCGCGAGCCGAGCACCTCGAGCACGATGTCGACGTTGTCCCCGTCCATCGTTTCGGTGCGCTGCGGGCTCGCGTCGACATGGCAGTGCAGGCAGCTCTGGTTGCAGATGTAGCCCAGATTGACCTGCAGCGTCGTCAGGTGCTCGCGCGAGAGCCCGGGGAAGTCGGTCGCGACGAGTAGCGGAAGTGTCGGATGCATCGAGGCAGGTCGGACGGCGTTGCGTCGAGCTTACATCGGTGGCACAAATCCACGCTCGGACGCGCAACTTTCGTGAAGGGAATCGCTCCTACAGCAACGTTCGACTACAACCGATCGCAAACCGAGTGCGACGGCTGTGTAATCGCTCGAGCAATGGCGGTCGAACCATTGCAAGTGAGCGCGGGAGAGCGACGATGACGGATTCGGGTGGGTTGCAGCAGAGCCTCGCGGCGATGGGCTTTGTCGAGCTGGGTCTTGCCCTGGTCGCGCTTTGCTGTTATTCGCTCGCATTCAACGGCTCGCTCGCGGGCCCTACCCGTCTGAAGGCCGCCGCGTGCGCGATGCTGGCCGCCGGCGGATTCGTAGCGACGACCGATCCGTGGGTCCACGGCGTGATCCTGATGGTCATAGGCATTGCCGGAATCGGCCTGTTCGTCGCCGCGGTCTGGGTGCTCAGCGCCGTCTGCGGCTTGACGCGGCGCAAGGAGCCGTTGCCGGCTTCGGCGCTGCTGCCCGACGGCTCGGTTCCGGAGAATCCGGCCGCTGCGGTCCGGGTCGGACCGCCGACGCCGATCCACTCGGCGTAGCGACTCGGCGCCCGGAGCCCCGGCTCGGGCGGCCGCAAAGAGGCCGGCTCAGGACACCGCGAGCACCAGCGCCAGCGCGATCGCCGCCGGCACCGCCTGCACGAAGATGATCTTGCGGCTGGCGGTCAAGCCGCCGTAGACGCCGGCGACGATGACGCAAAGCAGGAAGAAGATCTCGATCGGTTTGCCGCTTGCGCCGAGACTCAGACCCCAGAACAACCCGGCCGCGATGAAGCCGTTGTAGAGACCCTGGTTCGCGGCCAGCACCTTCGTCGTCTCGGCCTTCTCGACGCTGTTGCCGAAGGCCCGGCGACCGCGCGGCGTGGTCCACAGGAACATCTCGAGTACCAGGATGTAGACGTGCAGCAGCGCGATCAGCGCGACCGCGATCTTCGCGAGCAGGGGCATGGCTTCCTTTCCGTTCGTCGTCGCATCGCGCGCCGGCACGCCGCCTCGGGAGCTGCGGGTCGTCGCGCCGGCCGGGCAAAACCTAACGCGCGGCCTCGACCGGACGCGGCTTGCGCGCCTTCGGCGTGCCGACGACACGCAGGCGCGGACTCGCCGGCGGGCTCGTCGCCGGCTTCGGCGTCCGCTTCGCCGGCGCGGCGGACGGCGCAGCCGCGCCGCGCCGACCGGCAGCCTTCGCAACGCCCGGTGTCCGCCGCGCGGGTGCGCGCGGCTTCGGCCGGGCCGCCGCCGCATGGGCCTCGATCAACGCCGGCGGGTGCTGCGCCGGTGCGACGGCCTCGGGCAGCGGCAGCCCGCGCAATGTTTCGAGTGCGCGCTGCATCTGCGTCGCGAGGTCGCGCACGTCGGGCACCGCGCGCCGGCACGCGATCAGCCCGAAGCAAAGCTGATCGACATGGCTTTGGACCGTGATGTTCAACGCGACACCGTGCACGACGATCGAGAGCGGGTAGTAGTCGACCATCCTCGCACCGACCAGGTACACCGGCACCTTCGAGCCGGGGACGTTCGAGATCGTCACGTTCGCGAGGCGCAGCCAGTCGGCGATGCGCGACCGGCCATAGAGCGACGCGAGCCCGCTCATCAGCCACGGCGCACCGAGCGATGGCAAGTCGGTCGGCATCACGCCGCGGAACGTGCCCATCTGCTTCTTCATCGCCGCGGTGCCCTTCATGATCGCCTTCAGGCGCTGGACCGGGTCGCCGATCTGCGTGCCGAGGTCGATCACGGTGCCGGTGACCTGGTTGTTCATGCTGGTGTCGCCTTCGGCGCGCAGCGAAATCGGCACGCCGGCGACCAGCGACGCGTCGGGCAGCTCGTTGCCTTCCTTCAGATAGTTGCGCAGCGCGGTGCTGCAGAGCCACAGCACCGTGTCGTTGATCGATGCGCCGAAG
>JBDTXV010000075.1:0-8426 GCA_040006015.1 Caldimonas sp. | reverse complement strand
AGACAATCAAGGCGCTGCGCAAGAACGTGATCGCCAAGTGCTACGGCGGCGATATCTCCCGCAAACGCAAGTTGCTGGAAAAACAGAAAGCGGGCAAGAAACGCATGAAGCAGATCGGCTCCGTCGAGGTGCCGCAAGAGGCGTTTCTGGCCATACTCCAAGTGGACGACTGATGGGTTCTCTGACCGGTTTGCTGTACGCCTGCCTGGCGGTTTTCCTCGGAGGCTGGTACTTGGGGAAGTGGACCGGCAACTTCTCGCTGCTGCTGTTCATCCTGACGCTCGTGACCTTCGCGTACTGGCTCGCGGAGCGTCTCTATTTCGCGCCCCGTCGCCGCGTCGCCGCCGCGGCGATCGATCGGCAGGACGCCGCGCGCCGCGAGGAGCTCGCCCGCCAAGGTATCGCAAAGGTCGACGACAACGTCGCCGCCGCGCGCCAGTCGGTGCTGATGCAGCCGTGGTGGCTCGACTGGACCGCGGGTCTCTTTCCGGTGATCCTGGTCGTCTTCCTGCTCAGGTCGTTCCTGTTCGAGCCGTTCAAGATCCCGTCGGGCTCGATGATTCCGACGCTGCTGGTCGGCGACCTGATCCTCGTCAACAAGTTCCATTACGGCATCCGGCTGCCGGTCATCAACAGGAAGATCGTCGACAACCACGATCCGCAGCGCGGCGACGTGATGGTCTTCCGCTACCCGAAGGACACCAGCGTCGACTACATCAAGCGCGTGATCGGTGTGCCCGGCGACGAGATTTCGTTCCGCAACCAGCAGCTTTTCGTCAACGGTCAGGTCGTTCCGCTCGAACCGACGCCGCCGCCCGGCTACTACGACGAGGACGCGCTGCGCTACTACGCCGAATACAAGGAGACGCTCAACGGCGTGCAGCACGGTGTCCTCATTAATCCTCAGGCGAAGCCGTTTTATGGCGCCGAGGACCAAATCTCGTTTCCTCATCGCGAGAACTGCCGCTACAGTGCCGAGGGCGTGACCTGCAAGGTGCCAGCCGGCAACTATTTCATGATGGGCGACAACCGGGACAACTCACAGGATTCGCGCTTTTGGGGCTTCGTGCCCGATCAGAACGTTGTCGGCAAGGCGTTTCTGGTGTGGATGAATTTCGGCAACCTGAAGCGGATCGGAACGTTCAACTGAACGTTCCATCCGCCGCCGTCGAGAGGAGTGTGCGGCATGAGTGTTGAGCTTCACGGCAGCGCAAGGCAGCGCGGCATCACGCTGTTCGGCCTGCTGTTCTGGGCCATCGTGGTCGGCTTCGTCGCGTTGATCGGCATGCGCGTGCTGCCGACGCTGAACGAGTATTCGACGATCCAGCGCGCGGTCCGCAAGATCGCCAACGAGGGCCCCAGCACCGTCCCGGAAATCCGGAACGCCTTCGACAAGCAAAAGGATATCGAATATTCGATAACCTCCATCACTGGGAAGGACCTCGTCGTCACGAAAGAGAACGACAAGGTCGTTATCCAGTTCGCCTACGACAAGGAAATCGAGTTGATCAAGCCGGTCTACCTCCTGATCAAGTACGAGGGGCGCTCGAAGTAGATTCCGCGCCGGGCTGCGCGCGGCCCTTTGAACCTGCATTGCCTTTGCCATCGATCTCATGGACTACCGCGTTGACGCGTTGCAGCAGCGCACCGGCTACCGTTTTTCCGATGCCCGTCTGCTGACGCGCGCCCTGACCCACCGCAGCTCGGGCGCCGACCACAACGAGCGGCTCGAATTTCTCGGCGACGCGGTCCTGAGCCTCGTGATCTCGAGCCTGCTGTTCGAGCGTTTCGCCGGCTCCGACGAAGGCGACCTGACGCGGGTGCGGGCCCACCTGGTCCGCGAGGACAGCCTGCACCGTATGGCGCTGCAGCTCGGCCTGCCGGATCTGCTGCGCCTCGGCGAAGGCGAAGCGCGCGGCGGCGGGGCCCAGCGCGCATCGATCCTCGCTGATGCGCTCGAGGCGCTGATCGGCGCGACATTCCAGGACGGCGGCTTCGAGGCCGCGCGCGGGCTCGTGCAGCGTCTGTTCGGCGAGATCATCGACACGACCGATCTCTCGAGCTGGAGCAAGGACGCGAAGACCGAGCTGCAGGAGTGGCTGCAGGCGCGCCGTCTGCCGGTGCCGAGCTATCGGATCAGCGCGACCCGCGGCCAGGCCCATGCGCAGACCTTCGAGGTCGAGTGCGCGGTGCCGGCGCTGAATCTGGTCGAGTCGGGCGAAGGACGGTCACGCCGCGCAGCCGAGCAGGAAGCGGCGCGCCGGATGCTCGATTCGCTGACCGCGAGCGACAAGCCGGGAAGCCCGCTGCAAGCGTGAGCACACTCGCGTCCGGACCCGACGGCTCGGATTCCTCCACGCCGGCACCCGCGCTGCAGCACTGCGGCCTCGTCGCGATCGCCGGCCGGCCGAACGTCGGCAAGTCGACGCTGCTGAACGCGCTGGTCGGGCAGAAGATCAGCATCACGTCGGCGAAGGCGCAGACCACGCGCCATCGCATCACCGGCATCCGCACCGTCGGCGAATCGCAATTCGTCTTCGTCGATACGCCGGGCTTCCAGACCCAACACGTCGCCGCGCTGAACCGCACGTTGAACCGCACCGTGCAAGGCGTCGTCGGCGACGTCGACGTCGTGCTGCTGGTCGTCGAAGCCGGTCGGTTCGGACCGGCCGATGCGCAGGTGCTGGCGCTCGTGCCGGAGGGCAGGCCGGTGATCCTCGTCGCCAACAAGCTCGACACGATCAAGCGCCGCGCCGACCTCGCGCCGTGGCTGCAGACGATGCAGCAGCGTCATCCGTTCGCGCAGTTCGTGCCGCTGTCGGCAAAGAAGGAAGCCGATGTCCAGCGTCTGCTCGAGATCGTCCGACCTTACCTGCCGGCGCAGCCGTGGCTGCACGACGAAGAGGCGCTGACCGACCGCAGCGAACGCTTCCTCGCCACCGAGACGATCCGCGAAAAGCTGTTCCGGCTGACCGGCGACGAGCTGCCGTACACATCGACCGTCGTGATCGACCGCTACGAGGAAGAAGGCAATCTTCGTCGCATCGCGGCGAGCATCGTCGTCGAGCGCGATGCCCACAAGGGCATGATCATCGGCGCCGGCGGCGAGCGTCTGAAGCGGATCGGCTCGGAATCGCGCCAGGAGCTCGAGAAGCTGCTCGATGCGAAGGTCTTCCTCGAGCTCTGGGTCAAGGTCCGCTCCGGCTGGGCCGACGACGAGGCGCATCTGCGCAGCTACGGCTACGAATGACGGCCGCGTTGCCAGGCCGGCCCGCACCGCGCGGATCGCGGCCGTAGTCCGATGGCGACGCGAACACCGCGAGCATCGGCCGCGCTCGCGGCCTACGTGCTGCACCGCTACGACTGGAGCGAGTCGAGCCTGATCCTCGACGTCTTCACGCGCGAGCTCGGTCGCGTCGCGCTCGCCGCGAAGGGCGCGAAGCGGCCCTATTCGCAATTGCGCGCGGTCTTGCTGCCGTTCCAGCGCATCGGCGTCTCGCTCGGCCGCTCGCCCGGCGCCGAGATGGCTGCCGAGGTGCAGAACCTGCGCGCCGCCGAATGGGCCGGCGGCCCGCCGATGCTGACCGGCGCGGCGCTGTTCAGCGGCTTCTATCTGAACGAGCTGCTGATGAAGCTGCTGGCGCGCCACGATCCGCATCCGGCGCTGTTCGACGCCTATGCGGCGACGCTCGATGCGCTCGCGCGCGGCGACGACGGCTTGGCCGAAGTCGCGCTGCGCGCGTTCGAGCTGACGCTGTTGAAGGAGATTGGCGTGCTGCCCGATCTGAGCGTCGCGACGTTGACGCAACTGCCGGTCGACGCCGATGCCCGCTACACGCTGCGCGCCGATGCCGGTGTCGGCGCACCGCGGCTCGGCGACGGCGATCTTGCCGGCACGACGCTGATCGGCCTGCAGGCCGCGCTCGACCACGGTAGCCTCGAGGCGCTGCAACGGGCCTGTGCCGCCGCGCTGCCCGAGCTGAAGGGCGTGCTGCGCGCGCAGCTTCACTATCATCTGGGCTCATCGGTTCTGCGTACGCGTCAGGTGATGATCGAGGCGCAGAACCTTGAACGCTAGCGCGATAAGCTCCGGGCATCGCGAAGCCTTTACCGAGCAGCGTCTCGATCCGTTCCACTCCTGCCGATGAATCCCCTCGTGACCAGCGGGCTCGATCCGAAGCGCGGCGCGACCGCGCTCTCGGTCAATGTCAACAAGGTTGCCCTGCTGCGCAACAGCCGCGCGCTCGACGTTCCGAACCTCGTCCGCGCCGCGACAATCGCGCTCGAAGCCGGTGCGCATGGCATCACGATCCATCCGCGGCCCGACGAGCGCCATATCCGGGCCGCCGATGTCGGCGATCTGGCCGCGATGATGAAGGCCTGGCCGCGGGCCGAGTTCAACATCGAAGGCAATCCGTTCCACAACCTGATGGCGTTCGTCGAAGCGGTGCGGCCGCATCAATGCACCTTCGTGCCCGACAGCACCGAGCAGGCGACCTCCGACCACGGCTGGCGCATGCCCGACGACGCCGAGCGTCTCCGACCGGTGATCGCTGCCGCGCATGCGCTCGGCGTGCGCGTCAGCCTGTTCATGGATCCGGAGCCTGCGGCGATGCCGAAGTTGCGCGAGATCGGCGCCGACCGGGTCGAGCTCTACACCGAAAGCTATGCGCGCGTCCACGCGACCTCGGCGCAAGCCGACGTGCTGGCCTGGTTCGCGGAAACTGCGGCGGCGGCGCGCGGGGCCGGCCTCGGCGTCAATGCCGGACACGATCTGAACCGCGCGAATCTTGGCGACTTCCTGAAAGCCGTCGCCGGCGTCGACGAGGTCTCTATCGGCCACGCGCTGATCGCCGATGCGCTCGAACTCGGTCTCGGCGAAGCGGTGCGCGCCTATCTGCGCTGCATCCACCTGGCGCAGCTCGCCAGCGCGCCGCCCGCGGGCGCTCGATGATCTACGGCATAGGCACCGACATCTGCGACGTGCGCCGGGTCGCGGCGATCCTCGAGCGCCGCGGCGAACGCTTCGCCGAAAAGGTGCTCGGTCCGCACGAGCTCGAGGTCTTCCGTGCCCGCCGCGCGCGCGTCGACGAGCGCGGGCTGCGCTACTTGGCGACCCGCTTCTCGGCCAAGGAAGCGTTCTCGAAGGCGATCGGCCTCGGCATGCGGATGCCGATGACCTGGCGCGGCTGCGAGGTCGTCAAGGCCGCGAGCGGCAAACCCGAAATCCGCCTGCACGGCGAGCTCGCGGCGTGGTTCGCCGCGCGCCGCCTGCAGGCCCACTTGAGCGTCACCGACGAAAGCGACTACGCGGCCAGCTTCGTCGTCGTCGAACGCGAGGAGACAAGATGATTCAGCATGCACCGGTCATTCTCGACATCGCCGGCCTGACCCTGACCGACGACGACCGCCGGCGCCTGCGCCATCCGTCGACCGGCGGCCTGATCTTCTTCGCCCGCAACTGGAAGGGCCGCCAGCAGCTGACCGAGCTCGCGGCCGAGATCAAGTTGATCCGTCCCGATCTGCTGCTCTGCGTCGATCACGAAGGCGGGCGCGTCCAGCGCTTCCGCACCGACGGCTTCACGCACCTGCCGCCGATGCGCGTGCTCGGCGAGCTGTGGATGCAGGGCAGCGCCGGCGCATTGACGGCGACCGATGCGGCGACTGCGGCGGGCCATGTGCTCGGCGCCGAGCTGCGCGCCTGCGGCGTCGACCTGAGCTTCACGCCGGTGCTCGACCTCGATCACCGCGCCAGCTCGGTGATCGGCGATCGCGCGTTCCACCGCGATCCGCGGGTCGTCGCGATGCTCGCGAAAAGCCTGATGCACGGCCTGCTGCTCGCCGGGATGCACGCTTGCGGCAAGCACTTTCCGGGACACGGCTACGTGAAGGCCGACAGCCATGTCGACGTGCCGGTCGACCGGCGCAGCCTGCGCGCGATCCTCGACGACGATGCGAAGCCGTACGAATGGCTCAGCACCAGCCTCGCGAGCGTGATGCCGGCGCACGTGATCTATCCGAAGGTCGATGCGCGTCCGGCCGGATTCTCGGCGCGCTGGCTGAAGGACATCCTGCGCCAGCAGCTCGGCTTCACCGGTGCGATCTTCAGCGACGATCTGAGCATGGCCGGCGCGCGCGAGCTCGACGGCGCCGAAGTCACCTATGCCGAAGCCGCGGTGCTCGCGCTCGGCGCTGGTTGCGACATGGTGCTGCTTTGCAATCAGTCGACCGACGGCGGCGCCGCGGTCGATGCGCTGCTCGACGGGCTGCTCGACGCTCAAGCGCGGCAAGAGTGGCAGGCCGACCCCGACAGCGAAGCGCGGCGCCTCGATCTGCTGCCGCAGACCGCGCCGTTCACGTGGGACGACCTGATGCATCAGCCGGCCTACCAGCGCGCGCTCGAACGGTTGCCGTAATCGAAAGAAAAACGCCGCCGGGCCCGAGGGGCGCGGCGGCGTGGTCATCGAGCGCGCGGTGGGCGCTCCGCGCAATGCAGATTCAGGCGCGCTCTTGCGGCTGCTGCGCGGCCGTCTCGAACGGCAGCTTGAACTGCGACAGGTCCTTGCGCGTCTCGACCAGTACGAGCGGGCCTTCGTCGACGGCCGCGACCGGCTGGCGCTCGCGCGGTATGCGGACCGGCGGCGTCTCGTTCGCCATCGCCTCGCGCACCGCACGGATCTTCTCGACGTCGGAATTGACCCACTGCAGGCCGGCCGCCTCGGCGACCGCCTCGAGCGTGTCGAGCGGCAGCACGAAGTCATCGGCCTGCGACGCGACGCTCACCGGCTGCGGTGCGCTGCCGCTCGGCAGCACATCGGCCAGCGGCGCGAACGGCGCCGACGGTGTGCGCGATTGCATCGGCGCACGCGGCTCGGCCGGCGCTTCGTCGCGCAGCGGCTCGACCGGCATCGCAGCGGCTGCAGGTTCGACACTCACGTCGTGCGACGGCGCGGACTGGTTGCTCGAGTCGCGCGGGAGCGCAGACTCGGCGCGGCCTTCGCCGCTCGGCTCGCGTCCGGCACCGTCGCCGAATTCGCGCCGACCTTCCGCGGCGCCGTCCATGCCGGCCTCGCCTTGTGCCGGCCGCTCGCCGCGATTGCGATCCCGACCGCGACCGCGCCGGCGGCCTTCGCCGCCTTCGGTGCGTTGCCCGGCGTCGGCTGCGTAGCCTTCGTCGACGGTTGCGGATTCGCTTTCGGCGAGACCGCCGGCATCGATCGCCGCCATCGTTTCCTCGGTTGGCGCGTCGGCAAGCGCCTGGCCTTCCGGTGCGCGCGATTCGTCGCGATCACGGCCGCCACGGCCGCCGCGGCGATTGCGGCGCCGGCCGCCTTGTCGTTCGGCCTGTCCGTCACCGGTCTCCGACGTCTCGTCGCCGGGTGGGCGGGTTTCGATCGGGCCTTGCTGATCGACCCCGGCCTCGTCGGCTCCGCTGACCGGAATCACCGGACCGGCGGCGCGACGCGGATCGCGGTCGCCGCGTCCGCCGCGCCGGCTATCGCCGCGGCCTTCGCCGCGGTCCTCACCGCGCCCTTCGCCTCGGCCCTCACGGACCTCACTTCGGCCCTCATTTCGGCCCTCGCCGCGTCCCTCGCGAACCTCGCGACCTTCCGGACGTGTGTCGGCGCCGCCGTTGTCGCGGGCCTCCGCACGTTCGGCGCGTGGTCCAGATCCTTCACTGCGTCGTGCCGCATCGGGCGTGTCGGCCCGCGCGCCGTCTTCGCTCGCCGAGCGTTCCGGGCGGCGACCGCGGCCTTCGCGGCTGTCGCGGCCCTCACCGCGTTCGCTTCGTTCGCCACCGCCGCCGCGCCGGCCATCGCGGCCGCGGCCACCGCGGCCGCCGCGTTCACCGCGCTCGCCGCGATCGCCGCGATCGCCGCGATCGGCACGAGCCTCGCCGCTCTTCGGCTGTGCCGGCGCGATGGTCGGCGTCGTCGCGGCGGGTGTCGCGCTGCGCGGCGCATCGTCGGCGCCGAACAGGCCCCTGACCCACGCAAAGAAGCCGCCGCCCGGAGCGACCGTGTGAGCCCGCATCGGCGCCGCGACCGGGGCCGCGACGACCGGCGCCGGCTCCGCCTTCGGCGCCGGCGTCTCCGGCATGATGCCCTTGATCACCGGCTCCTGTTTCGCCTTGCCCTTCTCGCGCCGCGTGATGCCGACTTCCTCTTCCGGCGAGTCGATCATCGTGTAGCTCGCCTGCAGGTTCTCGAGGCGAGGATCGTCGTGGCGCAGCCGCTCGAGGCGGTAGTTCGGGGTCTCGAGCGCCTTGTTCGGCACCAGCAGCACCGTGACGCGCTGCTTCAGCTCGATCTTCGTGATCTCGGTGCGCTTCTCGTTGAGCAGGAACGACGTCACCTCGACCGGCACCTGCACGTGCACGGCCGCGGTGTTGTCCTTCATCGACTCTTCCTGGACCATCCGCAGGA
>JBDTXV010000074.1:0-8542 GCA_040006015.1 Caldimonas sp. | reverse complement strand
TCCCGATCACCGCGTTCATCGGCGTGCGGATCTCGTGGCTCATCGTCGCGAGGAACGAGCTCTTCGCCTCGTTCGCGGCCTCGGCCGCGGCGCGCGCCTCCTGCGCTTCCTGGAACAGCCGCGCGTTCTGGAGCGCGACGCCGACGTTGGCCGCTATCGTCGCCAGCAGCCGCGCGTCGCCGGCGTCGTAGGCACCTTCGCGCTCGGTGCTCTGCACGCTGAGGACACCGAGGCAGGTGCCGCCGGCGAGGATCGGCACGCCGAGGTACGAGCGCGCCGCGCGGCCGACGATGCTGGCGCCGATTTCCTGGCTGCGCCGGTCGATGTCCTGGTTGATGATCAGCGGCTGGCTTGACTCGATGATCTTGCTGGTCAGCCCCTCGCCGTAGCGCAGCGGCTGGTTCTCTTCGCCGTACTGATAGGGAAAACGAATCGTGCCGCTGGCGCGGTCGAGCAGCGCGACGTACGCGAGGTCGGCCCGGAACAGCGCGCGGACGCGCTCGCCGACGAGCTCGAGCAGCGCGTCGATCTCGAGCTTGCCGGCGATCTGCTGCGAGACCGTGTTCACGGTGTCGAGCTCGGCCGCGCGCTGCTGCGACTCGGCGAATAGCCGCGCGTTCTCGATCGCGACCGTCGCCTGGCGCGACAGCCCGACCAGGAACTCGAGGTCGCTGTCGCCGAACGGCTGGCTGTCGGCGCGCCACACGGCCATCGCGCCCTTGACGGCCTGGCCGGCCAGCAGCGGCGCGACCATCAGCCGCTCCTCGGCCTGCCGCGGCGTGCCCTCGATCTGCAGCGCCCGCGGGTCGGCCTGCGTGTCGTTGATGTACTCGGCGCGGCCGCTCCGCAGCAGGCTGCCGATGATGCCTGCGCCGGCCCGGACCTGCGCGGCCTTGATCGCCGGCGCGACGCTGCCGACCGCGACGATCGCGCGGTACGTCTGCCCGCCCTCGTCGGGCAGGAAGATCGCGCTGTTGTCGGCGCGCAGCAGCTCTTTCGCGTGATGTGCGATCCGGTCCATCACGGTCGGCAGGTCCAGCGTCGACGAGATGTCGCGCCCGACTTCGGCCAGCGCCGCGCTCTCGCGCGTGCGGCGCTGGATCTCGTCGAAGAGGCGCGCGTTCTCCAGCGCGACGCTCATGCTGTTGGCGAGCGTCTCGAGCAGGCGCACGTCCGACGTGCTGAAGGCGTGTTCGCGATCCACGTCGATCAGGTTGATCAGGCCGCGCGCCTGGTCGCCGGCGACCAGCGGCACGAAGACCGCCGACTTCTCGAGCTGCGTGCCCGGAATGAGGGACGAGCCATAGCGCGCGATCGCCTCGGCCACTCTTTCGTTGATGACGACCGTCTCGCGGGTGCGCAGCACATGAGCACTCATTCCGGTGGCCGTCAGGGGCGTGGGCTCGATCGCGATGCGCCGCCCTTTCTCGCAGGTGTACGGGTAGTGGACCAGTCCGGTCTGCGGATCGTGAATGCGGATGCCGACATCGGCCTGGTGGAAGATCTCGCGGATCTTGTCGCCGACCGCGTCGTAGATGCCCTGCATGTTCAGCTCGGCGGCGAGCGCCTGCTGCACGCTGTTGATGATCGCGAGCTCGGCGGCGCGCTGCTCGCTTTCCTTGAAGAGCCGCTGCGTCTCGTCGAAGAGGCGCGCGTTCTCGAGCGCAACGCTCAGGCTGGCCGCGACCGTGGTGATCAGGTTCACGTCGGATGCCGTGAACGCGTGAGCGGCCTGCTTGCCGATCGTGATCAGGCCCGTCGCCGCATCGCCGCTGATCAATGGCGCATAGACCAGCGAGCGGGTGATGTTGTCGCCGCCCTGGTTGATCGATCCCGTCTCGGCCATCAGGCGCTGCAGCTCTTCGTCGGTGCCGATGACGACGGGCACTCGCGTCTGCAGGACGCGGCCGCCGATGCCGCGCGGCTCATGAGGCGCCGGGCGGAAGCGCTCGCCTTCGTCGATCAGGTACGGCACGGACACCAGGTTCTTCTCGCGGTCGAACAGCGAAATCGCGGTCGTCTCGGCAGCGAAGATTTCGCGCAACTTGTCGCCCACCAGATCGATGATCGCGTCGAAGTCCAGCGACGCCGCCATGCCCTGCTGAATGCGATTGATCACCGCCAGTTCGGCATTGCGCTGCTCGGTCTCCTTCAGGAGGCGCTGCGTCTCGTCGAAGAGGCGCGCGTTTTCCAGCGCGACGCCCATGCTCGCGGCGACGGTGCCGAGCAGGCGAACCTCGGCCCCGCCGAACGCGTTCTCGCGCTCGTAGTTCTCGAGGATGATCGCGCCGAGCACGCGGTCGCCGCCGAGGATCGGGACGACCACCATCGAATGGCTCAGGTCCGTCCCCGGAAGGAGCCCGATTCCCAGCGCGGCCATTTCGGCGCGGTTGTTCGCGACGACCGATTGCCGAGTCGCGACGATCTTCGCCCACGTTCCGCCCGCGGGCGAGCGCGGCGACACGTCGAGCCTCTCCCCGTGCTCGTACTCGTAGAGGTAGTGGACCAGGTCGGCCTTCGGATCGTGCCAGCGGATGCCGATGTCGCCGGTCGCGAACACTGCGCGCAGCTTGTCGCCGACCAGGTCGACGATGGCCTGGAAGTCGAGCTCGGCGGCGATGCCCTGCTGGATGCTGTTGATGATCGCGAGCTCGCCGGCACGATGCTCGAGCAGCGCGTTCGACGTCTGCAGCGCCTCGGTGCGCTCGGCGACCTTGCGCTCCAGCCCTTGCGACCACTGCGCGTTGGCGAGCGCGATGGCGCCCTGCGAGGCCAGCAGTGCAAGCAGGTCGCGGTCGGCGTCGCGAAAGCGGCCGAACGCGCCTTCGAGATCGGCGTACAGAAAGCCGAGCAGCTGGTGCTGGGCGATCAGCGGCGCGATCACGCACGAGCGCTGCCCGATCGGGGCCACGCCGTCAGGCCCGTGGCGCAGGCTCGCCGCGCGCGTGCGGCGCGCCTGCGTCAGCCATGGCGTGATCGCGCGCAGCAGCGCCTGTTCGTCTTCGCCGCGCGGCACCAGCGCGCCGGCCAGCTGCGGCCCGGCGGGCGTCTCCAGCACCAGCAGGACGCGCTCGGCGCCGCACAGTTCGGTCGCTTCCTCGACCAGGAACTCGTGCAACTCCTCGGTGCTGCGCAATTCGTTCAGCCGCAGCCCGGTGTCCACGAGCCGTTCGAACGGTTCGCGCAGGCTGCCCTCGCCGGCCAGGTGAGCGCCGTGCCGCTCGGTCGGCAGCCGGCGCCGGCGCGCGTCCTTCAGCCAGGCGCCGACCAGCTCGCGATGCGCGGCGATCTTGTTCAGATGATTGCGGCGCAAGCCCTCGTCGCTGATCGTGTTCATGCGGTCGAGCAACAGGCGATAAGCGGTGGCTAGCGCCTCGTGGGCCTCCGCCGTCTGGCCGCTTGCCAGCAGGGCCTGGCTGTGGCGCCACCAGACCGCCGCAGGCGACACCTCGTCGAGGGCAGCCAGGCCGCGCGCACGATGCGCATCGGTCGCGCGGCGCGTGGCCGCGAGGGCGTCGGTGGCGTTGCCCAAGGCCAGGTGCGCCTCGCCGATCTCGGCCCAGGTCTCGATTTCCTGGGTCAGCGCCTGCGCCTCGGCACAGGCTTGCACCGCCTCGCGATAGCCGCCCAAGGCCTTCGATGGCTCACCCGAACGCAAGTCGATACGGGCTTGCGCGCGCGCCGCCAGCGCGCTCAGGAAGTGGTTCGCAAGTGCTGCGGCGCGCGCAGCGACCTCGTCGGCATAGTCGCGGGCCCGGTCCGCGTGGCCGAGCTCGAGCTCGATCGAGGCCAGATTGATCCCGGCGACGACGAGGCCGTCGCTCGAGCCGATGCGCCGGCAGATCTCCAGTTGGCCCAAGCACAGGCGCCGCGCGCGACCGAACAGGCCGAGCTGGGCATAGCCGGCGCCCAGGTTGCCGATCGCCGCCGCCTGTCGATCGACGTAGCCCGCAGCTTCGAACGCGGCCAGTGCCTGGTTGCGCAGCTTGATCTGGGCGGCGAGATCGGCTTCGACGTTGCCGAGGACGTTCAGCGCGTTGCCGAGGCCGTAGCGGTCGCCGCAACGCCGCGCCAGCTGCAGCGCTTCTCCGCCCGCGCGCTTGGCCTCGGCTGCGCGGCCGACGCTCGAGTGCGCGACCGCGAGAGCCCACAGCGCGCGCCCTTGATCCACCGGCCGGTCCATCGCTGAGAAGCGCTCCGCAGCCAGCTCGGAAGTGTTCACCGCCGTCTCGCCGATCCGGGCGCGGGCCTGCGCCTCGCCGAGGCGGAACAGGCTCGTCGCCTCGAGCAGCGCGTCGTTGCTGCGGCGCGCGGCCTTGCGCGCGGCGGCGGCGGTCGCGACCGCGGCGCCGAACTCGCCCCGGCGCATCTGCAGCAGCGCGCGCCGGTTCAGTGCCTTTGCCTCGAAGCCGGCGTTGCGCTCGCGACGCGCCAACGTGAACATCGCGGCCGCATCCGCGGCAGCCCGGGCCGGCTCGCCCTGGGCGATGAAGCTCTCGGCCCGCAGGTCGAGCAGATCGAGCCGGTGTGCGACGCCGATCGCGTCCGCCGCCAGCGCCACTGTCGCCAGCTCGACCGCCTGCGCATGCTGGCCCGCCCACGCCAGGTCGGCGATCTGCTCGGTGACACGCTCGGCGGTGCGGCCCGACTGCGCGGGCTGCACCCCTGGCTTATGCTTCGAATTCGGCATGGGCTTTCCGGTCAGATCGCCGCGGCTCGGCGCCGCGGCGCCGGAAGTTCAAAATATATCGATGCGCGCCGTCTTCGTCGATGCCAATCCAGCCCTCGCGAACATCGCGCAAGACCTGCACCGGCCCGGCGAGCGCGAGCCCGAAGTCGAATTCGGCCGGCCCGAGATCATCCCCGACGAGTTGCCGGCGGCGCTGGCCGGAGCCGAAATCGCGGTGATCGACCACACGAGCCTGCCGATCGAGGTCGCGCGCCGCTGCGCGGGGCTGCGGCACGTCGTCTTCCTCGGCACCGGCGCGCGCAGCTACATGAACCCCGAAGCCCTGGCCGAGCTCGGCATCGCGGTGCACACGATCAAGGGCTACGGCGACACCGCGGTCGCCGAATGCGCGATCGGCCTGTTGTGGGCGGCCGCGAAAGGCTATGCGCAGATGGACCGCGCGATGCGTGCCGGCGAGTGGCTGCGAATGGAAGCGATGCAGCTGACCGGCAAGACCCTCGGCCTGATCGGCTTCGGCGGCATCGCGGCCGAGGTCGCGCGCCTCGCGCTCGGCATCGGCATGCAAGTCCTGGCGTGGAACCGCACGCCGAAGGCCTGCCCCGGCGTCGCCTTCGTCGCGCTCGACGAGTTGCTCGCGAGCAGCGACGCGGTTTCGCTGCACCTGCTGCTCGACGACCAGACGAAAGGGTTCCTGTCGCGCGAACGGATTGCGGCGATGCGGCGTGGCGCGATCCTCGTCAACACCGCGCGCGGCGCGTTGGTCGACGAAGCGGCGCTGATCGATGCGCTGCGCTCGGGCCAGCTCGCGCATGCCGGTCTCGACGTGTACGCGATCGAGCCGCTGCCGGCCGGACACGTGCTGACCACGCTCGCCAACGTGACGCTCTCGGCACACTCGGCGTTCCGGACGCCGGAGGCCAACAGCAACCTCGTCGAGGCGGCGTTCGTGCATTGCCGCCGCATCGCCGAAACGGGTCGCTGAGACGAGTTGGCGGGCCGGACGGCGCCGTGCGGCGCCTACCATTTACCGCATGCGCCTGCTGTTGTACAAGGTTCTGGACACCCGCCGCGTGCGACAGCGCGCCGCGCGGATGCGCCGACCGAAGCGCCGGCGATCTCCGTTGCTGCGGCCGCAGGCGCAGAGGAAGCGCCGGCAGCTCCAATCGCTGCAGCCGCGGGCGCAGAGGATGCGCCGGCCGAAGCATCGACGATACCCATGGTCTCGGCCGCCACCGCAGAGCCACGGACGTGACGCTGCACGAGTGCCCGGGCGGCGCAACGCCGCAAGGCGCCGGCCCTATTCCACCGTCGCGCCGCTGCGCTTGATGATCGGCGTCATCACGGTCAGTTCGCGGCGCATGAACTTCTGCAGATCGGCGCTGCTGCCGCCGACCGGCTCCATGTACTGCGATGCGAGCTTCTCGCGCACGTCGGGCAGCGCCAGCGCGGCATTGATCTCCTGATTCATCCGCTCGACGATCTCGGTCGGGGTCGCCGCCGGCGCCATCACCGCCATCCAGGCCATGTTCTCGATCTCGGGCAGGCCGGCCTCCTTCATCGTCGGAATCTCCGGCGTCAGCGCGCTGCGCTGCGCGGTCGAGACCGCGAGCGGACGCAGCTTGCCGGCCTTGACCTGAGGCATCACCGCGATCGCCGGCACGCACGCGAACTGCGCGTCGCCCTGGAGCACCGCGAGGATCGCGAGCGGCGACGACGCATACGGGATGTGGACCGCGAACGTGTTCGTCTTCGCCTTCAGCAGCTCGACGCCGAGCTGCGACAGGCTGCCGACGCCGGTCGACGCGAAGTTGAACTTGCCCGGGTTCGCCTTCATCGCCTTGACCAGCGCGGACAGGCTGTCGATCCCCGAATCGGCGCGCACCGCGCAGACGTTGGCCTGCGCGCCGCCGAGCACGACCGGGCGCAGCTCGGTGAACGGGTCGTACGACAGCTTCTTGTAGAGCACCGTGTTGTAGACCAGCGGGCCGTTGGTGCTGACGAGGAACGTGTAGCCGTCGCCCGGCGCCTTCGCGACCGCGCCGGTGCCGGTATTGCCGCCGGCGCCGGCGCGGTTCTCGACGAGGACCGGCTGGCCGAGCCTGGGTGCGATCTTCTCGGCAACGATGCGCGCGAAGACATCGGGCGACGAGCCGGCCGCATACGGAATCACGAAATGGATCGGGCGGCTCGGCCAGCCCTGCCCGGCGCTCTGCGCGAACGGCGCGGTGGCGGCGCCGGCCAGGGCGATGGCGGCGGCGCAGCGCAGCGCGACGGCGGGCAGGACACGGCGATTGGAATTCATCGATCGATCGGTTCGGTTTCGGCGAAGAAGCGCTCCTCGGCGGCGATGAAGCCGGCGACGAGCACGCGGTAGGTCGCCTCGACGACGTCGGGCAGACCGGCGAATTGTCCGGCATGGGCCGCGGCCAGCGCGCGGACCCGCGCGAACACCTCGGCCTGCCGTTCCGGCGACGAGACCTCGAACGAGTTGCGCTTGAAGCGCGTCGCGTCGCGCACGCAGGCGGCGCGCGCCGCGAGCAACTCGACGATCTGGCGGTCGAGGCCGTCGATCTTCGCGCGCAACGCGCCGAGCGTCTCGGCCTGCGGCTCGATCGTCGGATCGCGAAAGCGGCGCACCGGCGGCGCGTCGACGGGAGGTTCGTTGGGTGCAGGCATGGCGGCTATCTCGGCTGAAGTGGCGACGCGAGTCGCGCACAGGGCATATCGATCGACGGATCCCGCCGCAGCGCTGCGCGTGCAGGCTCCGCTCGACCGACAGAATATCCGCAACGCGCTGCGCGTCCCGGCGATCGGCACCGACACTCGGTAGCCGCGATCCTTGTCGCCGACGTTCAACAGCTGCATGCCGCGCATCCAGTGGCCGAGCGCGATCGGCGGCGTGCCTCAAGGCGTACCGAGTGCCTCGCGCCAGCGCATCGCGTCGTGGATGCGGAAGCGCGCGCTCGGGTGGTCGAAGAAGACGAATTCCTCGATCGGGCCGGGGTCGGGCTTGCGGTATTCGGTCACCTTCAGAACGACCTCGGCGACGCCATGCGGCTCGCGGGCGAGGTTCAGGCCGAAGCGGTCGGCCTCGATCTCCTGCACTCGCGTCAGCGAATTTGTCAGCGGCGTCGCGACGAACATGAAGGTGCCGAGCGCGGCAACGAGCAGCGGCAGGCCGGCGACATCGGCGACGCCGCGCAGACCGAGCCGCTCGCCGTAGCGGGCGAGCGCGCGATCGACGGCCCACTTGACGACCAGGAAGCCGACGATCAGCAGCAGCGCGTACTGGGCGATGAACTTGTAGGTGTGGTTCATCGTGTAGTGGCCGATCTCGTGTGCCATCACCGCACGGATCTCGGGCAGCGTCGTGCGCCGCAGCAGGTTGTCGTTCAAGCGCACCGCGGCCGAGCCGAAGATGCCGCCGACGTTGGCGCTGATACGCGTGGTCTGCCGCGACGCGTCGAACTCGTAGATGTCGTCGGCCGGCACGCCGCTCGCGCGCGCCAGCGCGAGCAGCTGCGACTTGACCTCGCCGTTCTCGATCGGCTTGTAGGTGTTGAAGAGCGGCTCGATCCAGATCGGCACGACGAGCGTGGTCAGCACGACGAATGCGGTTCCGGCCAACGCCCCCCACAGGGCCCAGCGCTCGCCGGCAGCGCGGATCACCGCATACAGCACGCCGACCGCGAGCGCGGTCGCAAAGGTCCCGACCGCGAGGCCGATCAGCTGCTCGCCGAACCACGGGGCGAACGTCTGCGTCGCCATCCCGTAGGCATGCTCGCGGACGTAGCCCTGATAGATCGTCAACGGCAAGCTCAGCAGCCAGCCGGCGACCGAGAACACCGCGCC
>JBDTXV010000073.1:0-8593 GCA_040006015.1 Caldimonas sp. | reverse complement strand
AAGGCGCCGACCTACACCGTCTTCAACGGCCGCTACAACGGCATGGTCGACAAGCCGCTGCCGGCCAAGCCGGGCGAGCGCGTGCGCCTCTTCGTGCTCAACGTCGGGCCGTCGAACACGTCGAGCTTCCACGTTGTCGGCACGATCTTCGACCGGGTCTGGCTCGAGGGCAATCCCGACAACCAGCTGCGCGGAGCACAGACCGTGCTGCTCGGGTCGTCGAACGCGGCGATCACCGAATTCATCGTCCCCGAGGCCGGCAGCTACGTGATGGTCGATCACCATTTCGCCAATGCCTCGCAAGGCGCGATCGGACTGATCGCGGCCGGCGGCAAGCCCGAGGAAGGCACCGAACACCACAACATGCCGGCGACCCCGACACCGGACGAGCCGGCCGCGGTCAGCGGCAAGCTCGCGTTCGAGTCGAAGTGCCTCGCCTGCCATTCGATCGCGGGCGGCGACAAGCTCGGGCCCGATCTGCACGGCGTCACGAAGCGACGCGACGATGCCTGGCTGACGCGCTGGCTGAAGGCGCCCGAGCAGATGCTGCAGAGCGATGCGGCAGCCAGGCAGATGCTCGACAAGTACAAGCTGCCGATGCCGAACCAGGGCCTGTCGGACGCCGAGATCCGCGCCTACCTCGCCTACTTCAAATGGGCCGACGCGCACCTGCCGCCGGCGCCGGCTCCGGCGAGCGGAGCCGGCAAGTGAAGCGCGCAATGGCCCTGCCGACCGCACATCCTGCTCGCCGGCACGTCGCTCAGCTCCGCAGCGTCGCACTGGTGCTGCTCGGCGCGCTGCACGCCGCTGCGCTCGCCTGCGGCGCCTGCGACGAGGACAAGGTCGCCGCGACGTATGACCACGGCGTCGTCGCCGCGGCCCGCGCCGCGCATCGCAGCGTGGTCTATGTCGCGATCGAAGGACCGGTCGATGCGCGCGCGGCCGCCGCGCGCATCGCCCGGGAAGGCGAGCGCACGCCGGGGATCCGCCGCGCGACGCTGCGCGTCTCGAGCGAGCCGGCCGCATTCTCATTCGTCGCCGATCGCGCGCAGCGTCCTCCCGACGCCACGCTCGCCGACCTGCGGCGCCGTATCGCGATGCCCGGGCTGCGTTTTAGCGTGGTCCGCATCGTGCACCCCGATCCAAGGAGACCGACATGAACGAACATCCGACACTGAGCATCATCCGCGACGAACACAGCTCGCTGTCCGCGGTGCTGCGCTCGATCAGCCTGCTGCTTTCCGAACACCGCCGGCGCGGCACGGCGCCCGATTTCACGGTCCTGCGCGCGATGCTCTTCTACATAGACGAGTTTCCGGAGCGACTGCATCACCCGAAGGAAAGCGGGCTGCTGTTCCCGCGCATCCGCGAACGCAGTGGCGGCGAGCTGGCCGAGGTGCTCGACGTCCTCGACCACGACCACGACCACAGCCAGCTCGCCGTGCGCGAGCTCGAGCACGACCTGATCGGACTCGAGATGATGAGCGACGCGCCGGACGCCGCGAGCCGGCGGACGCGGTTCGAGGCCAGGATGCAGGACTACATCGATTCGTACCTCGATCACATTCGCACCGAGGAACGGCTGGTGCTGCCGCTGGCCGAGCGCGTGCTGACCGCGTCGGACTGGACCGAGATCGACGCGGCCTTCATGCAGAACCGCGATCCGCTGACGCGGCGCGACGGCGACGATGCGTATCGGCCGCTGTTCAAGCGGATCCTGATGACGCTCGCCGCGCCGCTCGGCCTCGGCTCGGCGATGGAAGCAATGGCGATCGCGGGTTCGGCCCGGCACGGCTAGCGCCGCAGCGCAGCGCCGGCATAGCGTAGCGATGACCCAGCGATGGCGCGGATCAGCGCGGAGCCTGCGATCCCGGCCCGGTCCAGCGCCGCACCGTCGCAGCCAGTGCCGCGCTGCCGACCGGCTTCGTCATGAAGTCGTCCATCCCCGACTCGATGCAGAGCTCGCGGTCGCCGACCAGCGTGTCGGCGGTCAGCGCGACGATCGGCGTGCGGCTCGAGTGCGCCGGCTCTTCAGCCCGAATCCGGCGCGCCGCTTCGTAGCCGTCCATCACCGGCATGTGGCAGTCCATGAAGATCAGGTCGTAGTGCGTGCGCGCGGCGGCAACGCAAGCCGCCTGCCCGTCGCTGACGACATCGACGATGCAGCCGATCTTCTTCAGCATCTGCTCGGCGATCATCTGGTTGACCATGTCGTCTTCGGCGAGCAGCACGCGCGCCGAGACGTTGCGAGCCGCACTGTCGGGCGCGGGTGCGAACGGCGCCAGCGCCGCGCGCTTCAGGCTCAACTCGAACCAGAACACCGAGCCCTCGCCGAGCTGGCTTGCGACGCCGACCTGGCCGCCCATCAGCTCGGCGAGCTCCCTGACGATCGCGAGGCCGAGACCGACGCCACCGTGACGCCGCGTGCTCGACGAATCGGCTTGCGTGAATGCGTCGAAGACCGAATCGATCTTGTCGCCGGCCAGGCCGATCCCGGTGTCGTGGACCTCGAAACGCAAGCGCATCGCATCGGGAAAGTCGCGCAGGATCTTCAGCTCGAGCACGACGCGGCCGCGCTCGGTGAACTTGACGGCGTTGTGCAGCAGGTTCACGAGCACCTGGCGCAGCCGGATCGGATCGCACTCCATCCGCTCCGGCAGATTCGGCGGGCAGACGCAGCTCAGCTTGATCGGCTTGTCGCTGACGGTCGCGACCATCAGGTCGACCGCTTCGGTCGCGAGCGCGCGCAGATCGACGCTGCTCGTCTGCAACGTGATCTGGTTGCCTTCGATACGCGCCAGGTCGAGCACGTCGTCGATCAGCGCGAGCAGCGCCGCGCCCGAGCGATGCGCGGTCTGCACGTAATGCTGCTGCAGCCGTGCGAGCGGCGTCGCGAGCAGCAGCTCGGTCGTGCCGAGGATGCCGTTCAGCGGGGTCCGGATCTCGTGGCTGATCGTCGCGAGAAACTGCGACTTCGCGAGGCTCGCCTGTTCGGCCTGACGCCGCGCCTGCTCGAGTTCGCGCGTCTGCACTTCAAGCGCATGCTTCTGCTGCTCGAGGCTGTCGACGAGCTGCCGGGCCGCGCGCATCGCCTGCCGCGTGCGGTTGCGCAGCCGCTCGGAGACGAGGCCGGTCAGCGCGAGATAGAGGCCGAGCAGATACATCGTCGCGGCGATGCCGACGCGGTCGTTCCACGTCGCGGTCGCAGGCTCGCTGAACAGCATCCACGCCGAATAGCCGAGGTAGCCGAAGAGCACGACATGGTTGAAATAGAGTGCGCGCCGGAAGCTCATGCCGACCTGATCGGCGACGCGGACGAGCAGGAAGTAGGCGAAGAAGAGATTGCCCTGTTCGAGCAAATGCAGGTTCGCGAGCCACACCAGCAGATCGAGATGCAGGAAGACGAGGCTCAGCTCGGTGAGCCCGGTGCGGCCCCGATAAAGACTCAGCAGCAGCCAGCTCGAGATCGCGTACGCGGCATTGATCGCGACGAGCAGCGCGAACTGCGACTGCGTCGGCGCGGTGCCGCTGCGCCATTGCTGGACCAGCGCGATGAAGCAGAGGATCGCGAAGCCGACCGCGCGGATCAGCGGCACCTGCACCGCTTGGACGCGCCGAGCGCTCTCGGCCCGGCGTTGCGCGAGCTGAGCCGCATCGAGCGTGAAATCGGGGTCGGTCGCGAGCGCACCGGTCGAGAGCATCTCAGGCTTCGGCTATCGAGGCGGTCCGATCGACTCGCGTTGTTGATTCGTACGGCACCCGTTCACCCGCGCAGACAGATCGGAAGGACCGGTCGAACTGCCTATCGGTCACGAAATGGGGGGTTTAAGCAGCCGGTTGTTACCGAATGCTTTTCAGAACTGCCGTGACTGGCCGAACGCGCGCGCGCGAAGACGCGGTCCGTGTGCAACAGAAATGGGAACGAGGCCGAACGGCCCCGTCAGTCATGAAAAGACGTGGCCGATTGGCCACGTCGGGAGCGGAGGCGTTCGCCTCCGGCGGTCACTGTTTGGCGGGTGTGACGACGGCGGGAGTCATGGCCGGAGTCGTGTTCGTCGTCGTCGCGGCCGGTTGCGCGGCAACAGCCGCCTTCGCCTTCTTGTTCGCCATGTGGCTGCCGACCGCACAGCCGGCGGCGGCACCGATCAGGCCGTGATGGCCCGCGACGTGGCCGCCGACCGCGCCGACGGCAGCACCCTTCAGGCAACCCTTCGCGCTCGCGAGCCCCGAGGCGAGCGAAAGGGATACGGCGCAAGCGCAAAGCAAGAGTCTGGATTTCATCCTCATCTCCAACGAGTTTGTTCGATTGCGGTCGCATTTGCGATCCGCTGCAAGACTCGCCGATCGACCCGATTCGCGCCGCACGACAAGCCCGTGTCGCCGCGGCGGCGACTTGCCGATTCGCCTGTAGGCCGAGGCCGACGCGGTCTCGAATGCGGTCAGTGAAGCTTGCAGCCAGCTGTCGACTTCGGCAACACGATGCCCCAGCGCACCAGGCCGCGGTCGTCGGCGCCTTCGTGCAACTGGGGCCGGGCCCACGGCAGCTTCCACGTGCCGGTCGCCTGGGCATGCACCATCAGCCGCTCGATTGCCGGGTTCGGCACGGCATGGCCGGCACGGTCCGGCGTCAGGTCGTCGAGGATCAGCACGCCGCAATCGATGACGGCGGCCTCGTTGACCCACGGCGACTTGAAGTGGCGGCCGTCGATCAGCACCGCGACGTGCTGCTGCGTGTTCGCGATCACGTTGCCGCCGAGCCAGATGTCGGAGACGACGATGCGCAACGGCGCATCGACATGCGCCTGCCAGGTCTCCTGCGCCTTGCGTGCGAGCTCGGCGCCGGGAAAATTCGCGCGCGTGCGGATGCCGATGCGGTCGGCGACGACGGTCTTGCCGAGAGTCAGGCCGATGCACAACACGACATGGAACGCGACGACGACCGGAATCGCCCGGCGCAGCAGCGGCGTCGGATCTCTGCGCCGGACCCACATCATCGGCACCAGGCCGACGAGCAGAAATGCGTTCGAGCCCCAGCGCGACTGCAGCTCGGTTTCGCCGAGCAAGCCGATCAGCACGGTGCCGACGAGAGGCGCCGCCGCGGCGATCCATAGGAAGAGCCGATCCCGCGGCGCGACCGCGGGCGCCGCGAACTCGCGCGGCTCGCCGCGGCGACGCCACAGCACGATGCCGAGCGCCATCAGGAACGGCAGCAGACGGACCAGCTGCATCAGCACGAAGTCGCCGAGGCTGCGCAGCGTCGCGCCGAGGCCGGGCAAGGATTGCGCGACCGAGCGCGCATAGCGGAACGGCAGGAAGTCGGTCGAGCCGAGCCAGAGCGCGTGCGGCGTCAGCACCAGGCAGAAGACGCCCGCGGCGGTCAGCAGGCCGATCGCATGGCGGCGCGTGTGCAGGCTGCGGTCGATCGCGAAATAGAGCAGGAGGCCGCAGATCGGCACCAGCGCGACGTACTTGACCAGCATCGAAAAGCCCGCGAACAGGCCGGTCAGGATCCACAGATGCGGCGCCGGCCGCCGCGTCGCGCGAAAGAAGAACAGCAGCGTAGCGGCCTGGAACGGCAGCAGCACGGTGCTGTGGTTGAAGCAGTCGGCGCTGATGTTGTGATAGGTGACCAGCGACGTCAGCGCGACCGCGATCAGCGCACGCACCGGGCCGACGAATTCGCAGCCGAGGCGCCAGACCAACGCCAGCGCGACGACGACGCAGACCTGGGTCGCGATGAACGGCAGCACGACCGACGTGCCGAACAGCTGGATCAGCGCATGCAGGATCCAGGTCGGCATCGGCGGATGCTTCCAGTAGCCGCTCTCGAGCGAATAGGCCCAGACAAACTGCTCGGCGCTGTCGATCTCCGGCGCCGAATAATTGAGGCCGAAACCGAAACCCCACAGCATGACCTGTCCGAGGCAGAGCAGGACGAGGAGCACGACGATCGGGAGATCCTGACGGCCCGCGTCCCGGAATCGCTGCGGGATCCCGGCGGCGCGCGAGGCAGCGGCGCTGAAGACGATCATGCGAGGGTGTTTCTCATGGCAACGTGTCTCGGCAAACAACCGCGCACGGTGCCGGACACCCACCCGTATCGCCGGCGCAATTTTATGAACGCCGGGCATGCAGGAACCTGTCGATTGCCCGGATACCCCCCGAACCCGAGGGCTTCGCGCGGCCCTTCCGAAACGGGGCCGGTCGGCGCCAGTCGCGCGGCGTCGACCGTTGTAGGCCGCCGCCGACGCGGCGCCGGGCTGCGCGGCGATGACGGCGCGGCGATCATCGGGCGACGATCGGAGTCGATCTGTTTCGATGCGAGGTGCGTCATGCCGCGAGTGATCTGGAAAGGTGCGATCAGCTTTGGCCTCGTCCACGTGCCGGTTGCGCTTTATCCGGCCTCCCAGTCTTCGGGCATCGACTTCGACTGGCTCGACAAGCGGACGATGGATCCGGTCGGCTACAAGCGCGTCAACAAACGCACCGGCAAGGAGATCGCGCGCGAAGACATCGTCAAGGGCATCAAGCAGCAGAACGGCGACTACGTCGTCTTGGGCGAAGACGAGATCAAGGCGGCCTATCCGACGTCGACGCAGACGATCGAGATCGAGACCTTCGTCAAGGCCACCGAGATCCCGTTCACCTACCTCGAGACGCCGTACTTCCTGTCGCCGCTCGCGAAAGGCGAGAAGGTCTACGCGTTGTTGCGGGAAGCGATGCTCGAGGCCGGCGTGATCGGCGTCGCGCGGGTCGTGATGCACACGAAGGAACGCCTCGCCGCGCTGATACCGGACGGCGACGCGCTGCTCCTCAACACGATTCGCTGGGCCGAGGAGCTGCGCGACCGCGACGAGCTGAAGCTGCCGCCGGCCGGAAAGAGCGCCGCCGGGCTGAAGGAAGGCGAGCTGAAGATGGCTCGCCAGCTCATTTCGGACATGACCGGCGACTGGAAGCCCGAGGACTACTCGGACAAGTTCACCGATGCGATCCATGCGCTCGCGGCGCAACGCGTCGAGGCCGGCAAGACCGAACAGGTGACTCCGCTCGAAGCCGACTCGACGCCCTTGGGCCGCGACAATGTCGTCGATCTGACCGAGCTGCTGAAACAGAGCCTCTCGAGACGCAAGGCCGGTGCCGACGGCAAGGACGGCGCCGAGCCGGCCGGATCGGCTCAGCGCGCGCCGGCGAAGAAGGCTGCTGTCAAAAAGAGCCCGGCGAAGAGCGCGACCCGCAAACGCGCCGCTTAGCGGACGAAGCGACGCACCGCCTCTAGCATTCGATGCATTCGTCGATCAGGTCGACGTCGCTCTCGGCGTCGTAACCGCGATCGATCACCGTGTGCCCGCGGCACGACCAGCACGGCTCGGAGGGGGCTGTCGCGAGCCCGCGCCACGGCGCCGACCGGTACTTGCTCGGCTGACGACTCGCGGCCGCCGCTTCGGGAACGGCCGCGTCGCCGAACCATCGATCCCCGCTCCAGCACGAGTACGGCCCGGCCGGACTGTGGCGCATGTAGACGCCCTCGCGCCGCGGCGGTTCCAAGCCGGCGATCCAGGCCGTCAGCGCTGCGTCGTCCGCTGTCATCACGGGATCACGAGCGTGATCGGCGGTCCCGGCAGCAGGACATTGATCGGCGAGCTCTTCGCGCCGCCGGCGGTCACCGCTTCGAGCGTGTAGGTCCCGGCGATCGCGGCGTCGGGCACGAAGCCGAGCGCGACCGGATCGGCGGCGTAGAGCGTTCGCCACGGCGCATCGACCGGCAACGCGAAAGTGAAGGCGCCGCTTGACGAATCGACCGCACCCCAGGCGACTTCGATGCGCGGGCCGCCTCCGTACGTCTGCGTGGCGCGCACCGTTCCGGACGCGTCGCCCAGCGTTCCGTTGACGGTGCGAACGGTCGAAAGCGGAGACGCGAAAGGCAGCGCGCGGCTGTTGACAGCGGTAGTCGCCGCCTCGACGACCGGCACTCCTCCCATCAGCATCGTCACGTGCCGCGCCGGCGCTACGACCAGATCGTAGGTGCCGGCCGGCACCGGATAGAGAACGAACCTGCCGCTCTCATCCGGCAGCGTCGCCTTGACCTGCACACCGTCGGCCTGGATCGAGACGACGGTCGTATCGACTCCGAGAGCCTTGTCGACATAGCCGATCACGGTGCCGATGCCGGACGACACGTTCGTCGCGGCGACCGTCGGCTTCAGATCGAAGTGGCCCGTATTGCCGCGCCGGACGACCGATTTGCAGGCGTCGAAGTCGAGCACCAGGTCCGCCGTCTTGCCGGCCGCGACGTCGAGATCGAGCGCGACCTTGATACCGGTCTGGTCGGCGCTCGTCACCGAGAGCGCGGTCTCGGCGGCGCCGTTCGACACGACCGAGTTCGCGAGCGGATTGGCGGCGCCGTTCACGGCGAGCATGAGGCGCAGCTGCTGGTATTTGCCGGGCGGCAAGGTCGCCCGGCCGAGGTCGGCTACCGCGCCGTTCGTCAGGTCGAGCAGATTCACGCGCTGCGGTGTCGCAGGTACGACTTCGGACCAGCCGGCGTCGGCGTCGGCCGCGCTCGCACGGGTGTGCACGCGGACCTTCTCGACCG
>JBDTXV010000072.1:0-8598 GCA_040006015.1 Caldimonas sp. | reverse complement strand
CCCGACTGCGCGGCGAGCTGCGCGATGCCGGCGCCCATGCTGCCGGCGCCGATCACCGCGACCGCGGTGCGCGTGTCGAGCGCGTAGGTGCTGCTCATCGGTCGCTGAACCGCGCCGGGCGCTTGGCCGTGAACGCGGCGACGCCTTCGAGAAAATCGGGCGCGGCGCCGAGCACACGCTGCAGATCGGCTTCATGGCTCAGCGCTTCGGCGAAACCGAGCTGCTGCGCCGCATCGATCGCGCCGCGCGTTGCGGCCAGCGCCTTCGTCGGCAGCGCCGCGAGGCGCGCGGCGAGCGCGGCGACTTCGTGCGCGAACACGGCATCGTCGACGCATTTCCAGATCAGCCCGAGCCGTTCGGCGTCTTCGGCACCGAGCTTGTCGCCGAGCATCGCAAGGCCGATCGCGGCGGCGCGGCCGACGAGGCGCGGCAACAGCCAGGTGCCGCCGGCGTCGGGGACGAGACCGATCTTCGAGAACGCCTGAATGAAGCTCGCCGAGCGCGCCGCGACGACGATGTCGCAGCCGAGCGCGATGTTCGCGCCGGCGCCGGCGGCGACGCCGTTGACCGCCGCGACGACCGGCACCGGCATCGAGCGGATGCGCAGCGCGAGCGGCTTGTAGTAACGCTCGATCGCGCCGCCGACGTCGGTCGCGCCGCCATCCTGCTTCGGCGCGACGCTCGGGTCGGTCAGATCCTGGCCGGCACAGAAGCCGCGACCGGCGCCGGTCAGCACGACGCAGCGCACGCCGCGGTCGGCCGCGGCCGCTTCGAACGCGGCGCGCAACTCATCGTGCATCGCGCCGGTGAAGCTGTTCAGCGCCTTCGGCCGGTTCAGCGTCAGCGTGCGCACCGCGTCGGCTTGAGTGACCTGTACGAGGGCATCTTCCATCGATTCGTCCTTTGCGCGACAGGCCGCCAGCGCGGACCCGGAAAATTATATTCGACCGTTCGGTAGAAAGAGTTTAGGCCGCTTCCGACAGAAAAGCGAGCAGTTGCCGCTCCGACGCGGAAAGGCCGTCGCGCCGCGGCGGCGCCTTCCCGGCAAGGGTCGCCGCGTCGTCGGCGGCGCCGGCGGCGAGCACCTCGAGCACGCGCGGATGCACGTACGCCTTCTTGCAGACCGCGACGGTATTGCCGAGGCGGCGCGCGACTTCGCCGAGGACCTCGTTAGCACTGAGACGACTCGCCGCGTCGGCCGCCATCTGCTCGGCCCACAAGGTCAGCGCATGGACGGTGCCGTGCCAGGTGCGGAAATCCTTCGCGGTGAACGCCGCGCCGCTCGCCTCGCGGATGTAGTCGTTGACGTCGCCCGAGCCGACCGCGTGCGTCGTTCCGGCTTCGTCTTCATACTGGAACAGATCCTGCCCCGGCATCGCCTGACAGCGCCGCACGACGCGGGCGACACGCGGGTCCTCGAGCGCGACCTCGTGGACGATGCCGCTCTTGCCGCGAAAGCGCAGCTTCAGCACGCTGCCGCTGACCGCCGCGTGGCGATTGCGCAAGGTCGTCAGCCCGAACGAATTGTTCGTGCGCGCATATTCGTCGTTGCCGACCCGAACGAGCGTCGTGTCGAGCAGGCGCACCAGGGTCGCGAGCACCGCGTCGCGCCCCGGCTGCGCGCCGATCGGGCCGGTCAGATCGGCCGCGACGCGCTTGCGGATGCGCGGCAGCGCGGCGCCGAACTCGAGCATCCGCTCGAACTTGTCCGCATCGCGCGCGACTCGCCACTCGGCGTGATAGCGGTATTGCTTGCGTCCGCGCGCATCGCGGCCGGTCGCCTGCAAGTGTCCGCGCGGATTCGGGCAGATCCAGACGTCTTCGTAGGCCGGCGGAATCGCGAGCTTGCGGATGCGCTGCAGCTCGGTGGCGTCGCGCAGCGGCTTGCCGTCGGCACGGCGGTAGGCGAAGCCGTCGCGATGGCGCATGCGCCGTATCCCGGGCTTGTCGTCGCTGACGTAGACGAGCCCGGCGGGCACCGCGACCGGCGCTGCCGTTGCTGTCGTTGCTGCCGCGTCGTCGCGCTTGCCGTGCGCGTGCGCGGAGACTTGCGGCGCGTGCTCGGCCGGCGATGTGCGGCGCGACGGCGAGCGTCTACCGGAAGTCGGCATTCGGAACGACGGACGTGGGCATGACGCGTGGACGGAATCGGCAGCAGCGCTTCGCGGCGCATGGCAGCATAGCCTGTAGCCGACCGAACGACATGACCCGAAACGACACCCAACCGAACAGTTGCGCGACGGCCAGGAAGCGGTGATCGCGAGCGCCCTCGACGGCAAGCCGACGATCGCGATCATGCCGACCGGTGCCGGCAAGTCGCTCTGCTATCAGTTACCGGCGACGCTCTTGGCCGGCACCGGCGTCGTCGTCTCGACGCTGATCGCGCTGATGAAGGACCAGTGCGACAAGCTCGCCGGGACGTGAAGGCGCGCAAGCGCTGAGCGCGGGCGGAGCCGTTCGGATCGAAGAAGCTTCGCAGCAGACGCGCGGGCAGGGCGCGAGCGTCGCGGGCACTCCGCTTGCCGATCCGGTTTCGAACGACGGAGTCACGACATGGCAAGAAGCAGCATCCTCGGCGGCGAACGCGCGCCGGTCCACCCGGCCGGGCACGACACCGATGCGCTCGGCCCCAGCGACAGCTCGGACTCGGGCAGCGACGTGCAGGGCGAGCGCGGCTTCGATGCGCTCGACACCGGCGAGATCGGCGGCGATCGCGCCGACTTGTCGAGTGACACCGACGCGTCGGGCACCGGCGAGCGCGGCGCGGCGGTGCACGACGCCGACATCGTCGAAGGCGCAGACATCGCGCCGGACCGGATCGGCGTGTTCAACGCCGCCGACGATGCCGACGCGCTCAATGATCCCGAAGCGATCGACATCGAATCGCTGGTCGCCGACAGCGACACCGAAAGCGACGACGACGCGACGAGCTAACGGAGCCGCCTCGAATCGAAACGCAGCGGCTGCTCTCTACCGGCAGCCGGCAAATGTTGCCGCAAAGCGTGCGGAGTGGGTGGCTGCGCATCGCAGACGCTGAGTTCGATTCGCGCCGAATGCCCGTGCCCGGCAACGCAACTGCGGCGACGTCGCGCGTGGCACGCGGGTTGCATTGAAACGGCTTCGAGCCCCCGACCGCAGCGCCCTGCTGCGCGATCGACGCGGCACGTCGAATCACGATCCGGGGATTTCATGACTGCACTGACGCTCCACACGGGACAACGTCAACAACACACGGTGACGCCGCGACTGCAGCACGCGGTGCGGCTGCTGCAACTCTCGTCGCTCGACTTCGCGCAGGAAGTTCACGATGCGATGGGCAAGAACCCGTTCCTCGAAGTCGATGACGGCCCGCCCGAGTCGGCCTTGCCTGCGGAGGGTTCGAACGAGACCGATGAGTCGCGCGCTCCCATCGACGCGAACGACGGCAGCGATCGCGACAGCACCGACGGCGAGGCGCCGTACGAACGCGAGAACTGGCATCAGGTCACTGCCGGCTCGCGCCTCAACAGCGGCGAGTCCGACTTCGGCGCGCTCGATCTGGTCGCGGCCGAGATCGGGCTGCGGCCGCATCTGCGCAGCCAGATCAACATGCTGCCGCTGTCGCGGCGCGATCATGCGCTCGCCTGCGCGGTGATCGAATCGCTCGACGACGACGGCTATCTGCGCAGCGATCTCGACGAGCTTGCGCCGCTGAGCGATTTCGATCCGGCCGTCGATCCGTCCGAGCTGAAGATCGCGTTGAAGCTGGTGCAGTCGCTCGATCCATGCGGCGTCGGCGCGCGCAGCGTCTCGGAATGCCTGCAACTGCAGCTCGGCTGCATCGCCGATCCGGCCGAGCGCGAGCTGGCGCGGCGCATCGTCTGCGACCACCTCGACCGGCTCGCGCAGCACGACGTCAATTCGCTGGTCAAGGCGCTCGGCAGCACGCCGGCTCACATCGAAGCGGTGTGCGAGCGGATCCGCCATTTCGATCCGCGCCCCGGCTGGCGCCTCGGCGCCTCCGACGTGCACTTCGTGACGCCGGACGTGATCGTCAGGAAGGTCCGCGGCAAGTGGACCGCGACGCTGAATCGCGCGGTTATTCCGCGCGTGAAGCTGAACCAGACCTACGCCGCGCTGTTCCAGGAGCATCGCGAATCGAAGCACGGCGAGCTCGCGGCGCATCTGCAGGAGGCGCGCTGGACCGTGCGCAACGTGCAGCAGCGCTTCTCGACGATCCTGCTCGTCGCCGAGGCGATCCTGAAGCGCCAGCACCACTTCCTCGAGTTCGGCCCGATGGCGATGAAGCCGCTCGGCCTGCGCGAGATCGCCGAGGAGCTCGGCTTGCACGAGTCGACGGTCTCGCGCGTGACCAACAACAAGTACATGGCAACGCCGGCCGGCGTGTTCGAGCTGAAGTATTTCTTCTCGCGCGAGATGGCGACGGCGAGCGGCGGCGCCTGCTCGGCGACCGCGATCCGCGGCGTCATCAAGGAGATGATCGAAGCCGAGAATCCGACCCAGCCGCTATCCGATGCGCAGATCGCGCGGCTGCTGGTGCGCCAGGGCTTGAAGGTCGCGCGCCGCACCGTCACGAAATATCGCCAGCTGCTGAAGCTCGCCCCGGTGGAACGACGGCGCCGGATTGTCGTCGCCGCGGCCGGCGGCTTTTCGAGCGCAGCAGCCGCCTGAGCGATCCGTGCAGTCCAATCTCGCCGAAACGCATTCCGCGGCGCGGGCCCGGATTGCGGCGAGTTACGCGCCGGCGCTGATCTGGATGTGCGGGACCGACCGGCAGCTCGACTGGTTCAACACCGCCTGGGAGTCGTACACCGGCCGGACGCAGGACGAGCTCAACGGCGACGGCTGGCTCGATCTGGTTCATCCGGAAGACGTCGAGCGCTGCAAGGGCATCCTCGCGACGAGCTTCGATGCGCGCCAGCCCTATACGCTCGACTATCGCCTGCGCCGGCACGACGGCCAATACCGCTGGCTGCTCGACAACGGCGTGCCGCGCTTCGAAGCCGACGGCACCTGGGCCGGGTATATCGGCAGCGGCATCGACATCGACGAGCGCAAGCAATCCGAGGAGCGCCTGGCCGCGCGCGTGCAGGCCTTCCGGCTCGCCGAGCGGCGCCAGATCAGATTCCTCTCGCTGCTGTCGCACGAGCTGCGCAATCCGCTCGCGCCGATCGCGAACGCGGCCAGCGTGCTGCAGACGCTGGAACAGCGCAACCCGGTGCTGGTGCGACTGCGCGAAATCCTCGAACGCCAGGTCGAACGCCTGAGCCGGCTCGCCGAGCTCGTCGACGGCACGCGCTCGGCGCAAGGACAGGTTTCGCTGGTCGGCGAGCGGGTCGGCGTCGACGCCGTCGTGCGCGGCGCCGCCGACGCCTGCGCCGCAGCGCTGCAAAGCGCCGGACACACGCTCGAGATCGAACTGCCTGCCGAGCGACTGCACGTGAAGGGCGACCTGCCGCGGCTGACGCAGGCGCTCTCGAACATCGTCGCGAACGCCGTGAAATACACGCGCGCGCCGGGCGCGATCTCGATCGCGGTCCACGGCGACGTCGACACGGTCGAGATCGAGGTCTGCGACCCGGGCCAGGGAATCGCGCCGGAATTCCTGCCGCATGTCTTCGAGCTGTTCGCGCAGCAGGAACCCGCTGCCGCGCTGGCGCCGGGCGCGCTCGGCGTCGGCCTGACGCTCGCGCGGCGCATTGCGCGACTGCACAACGGCGACATCACCGCGCAGAGCGATGGGGTCGGCCGCGGCGCGCGTTTCGTGCTGAAGCTGCCGCGTATCGAAGTCGACGCCGATTCCGCCGCGCCGTCGGACCAGCCGCAGCTCTCCGAGAGCTATAGGGTGCTGATCATCGAGGACGACGCCGATGCTCGCGAAGCGTTGCGCCTGCAGATGGAAATGTGGGGCAACGAGGTCCGCGTCGCGGGCAATGGCGAGGAAGGGCTGCGCATCGCCGATCAGTTCAAGCCGCAGATCGTGCTCTGCGATATCGGCTTGCCGGGGCTCGACGGCTTCGCGATGCTCGCGCCGCTGCGCGCAAAGCTACAGGGCCAGCGCGCGCTGTTCGCGGCCGTCACCGGTCACAGCCAGCTCGACCATGAAGCGCGCGCCCTCGCGGTCGGCTACGACTCGTTCCTGGTCAAGCCGCTGCAGCCGGGCAGCCTCGCGCGCCTGCTGCATTCGTACGCGAACGCGCGCGTCGCGGGCTGACGCGTCGCGCGATCGAAACGGCGACGCTGCGCGGGACGGACCGCAGATCGACAGGGCGGATTCACCGCCGATCGGCGGTGTAGGCTCAGCGGCGACCGTCGGCGAGCGCGGGCGGCTCGCTGACCGAATCCTCTTCGCCGGCCGAATATTCCTTCAGGCGGTTGTAGAGCGTCTTCAGGCTGATGCCGAGCGCGGCCGCGGTCTTCTCCTTGTGTCGGCCCAGATGCTGCAGCGTCGCGAGCGTCACCAGGCGCTCGATCTCGGCCAGCGGCGTGCCGACACGCACCGTGATCGATGGCGCGCCGCCCGCGCTCGGCGCGGCCTCGGCCGAGATCGGCAGGCACTCGTCGACGATGACCGGGCCGGTTGCCATCACGTAGGCGCGATAGACGATGTTGCGCAGCTCGCGCACGTTGCCGGGCCATCCGTAGTCTGCGAGGCGCTCGAGCGCGTCCGGCGCAAAACGCCTGATGTCGCCTTCGCGGCGCGAGATCTGATCGAGGAAGTGCGCGGCGATCAGCGCGATGTCTTCGACCCGCTCGCGCAGCGCCGGCAGATGGATCGGAAACACGTTCAATCGATACAGCAGATCCTCGCGCAACTTGCCGGCGCTGACGGCCTGCATCGGACTGCGATTCGTCGCCGCGAGGATCCGGACATCGGTCTCCTGCTGCTGGGTCGAGCCGACGCGCATGAATGTGCCGGTCTCGAGCACGCGCAGCAGCTTGACCTGCAGATCGAGCGGCATCTCGGTGATCTCGTCGAGGAACAGCGTGCCGCCGCTGGTGCGCTCGAAAAAGCCGATGTGCTGGCGGTCGGCGCCGGTGAAGCTGCCTTTCTCGTGGCCGAAGATTTCGCTTTCGATCAGGTGCGGCGAGATCGCGCCGCAGTTGACCGCGAAGAACGGCCGCGCGCGGCGCCGGCTCAGGTCGTGGACCATCCTCGCGACGACTTCCTTGCCGGTGCCGCTCTGGCCGGTCAGGAACACCGTGACCGCGGTGCCGGAGACACGCAGGATCTGCTGATAGACGCGCCGCATCGGCGCCGAACGTCCCCACAGCTGGCCGAAGTGGCCGTCGCGCTCGAGTTCCTGTTCGAGATCGTCGGCTTCGGCCTTCAGCGCCGACGGCTTCGTCAGGCGCGACAGCACGCCCTGAAGCTGCTTCAGGCTCATCGGCTTCACGAGGTAATCGGCCGCGCCGAGGCGCAGCGCCTGGATCGACGTGTCCAGGCTCGCATGCCCGGTGATCAGCACGACCTCGGCATTCGGCAGCGCCTTCACATCGTTGAAAAGCTCCATGCCGCTGCCGTCGGGCAAGACGAGATCGAGCAACACGACATCGGGCTCCTGCAACGCCATCTGCCGGCGCGCGTCGCGCAGCGATCCGGCGGTCGCGACCGTGAACCCTTCGTTCGCGATCAGCATCGCCATTGTCTCGGCAGAATCCGAGTCGTCGTCAACGACGAGCGCGTGCGCCATGCGTTCCTCTTGTCGATCTTTTCAACACATCCGTCCTGCCGTGTGGCGGACATCGCGATATGCGCCCGCGCGCAAAACCTCCGTCTCCAACAACCGAATCCCCGGAAAGAACCGGGGACCCGCAGTCCTCTTTTACCACCTTCGGTCGGCGCGTTTCTTTCGCGTCACGTGCGGCCCTGCCCCGCGCGCGAGGGCGCCGGACCTGCGTCTTCGTTCGCTCGCCGATGAGAGAGTCCTGTCGAAGAATCGTAGAGGCGGGATGCGCCGATCACAACCTTGAGGCGCCCCCTTCGACTGTCGGAAAGAGCCTACGGCATCGGCGTCGAAGTCCTTACGGCGCGGCGCACCGCGCTCGACGCCGGCGAAGCCGGGTTCACCGCGTCGCGTGGCGCGGAATCCAGTACCAGAGCACCGCGGCCGCGGCGAAGCCGAGCAGGCCGGTCGAGCAGATACCGGCCGCGAGCGACAACGCCGCCGTCAACGCCGACAGCAGCGCCGGTCCGCTCGACGCGCCGATGTCGGCGAGCAGGCGCCAGATGCCGAGGAAATGCGCGCGCCCCGGCGTCGGCGAATAGTCGGCGCCGAGCGTCATCACCATCCCCGAGCCGATGCCGTTGCCGAAGCCGATCAACAGCGCGGCGAGCAGCAGCGACGCGGCGCCGTGCGCGAGCGGAGTCAACATCAGCGCGAGGCCCATGATCGCCATCGACGGCACCGCGACCCAGTTGCGTCCCTTTCGGTCCATCAGCTTGCCGGCCGGATAGAACACCAGCATGTCGATGCCGCCGGCAAGCCCGTAGATCACCGAGGCGACGCTCGCCTCGAGGCCGATGTGATCGGCCCAGAGCGGGATCACGACCTGACGCGACGCGCGCACCGCGCTGACCAGCAGCACGCCGATGCC
>JBDTXV010000071.1:0-8643 GCA_040006015.1 Caldimonas sp. | reverse complement strand
TCACCAGAGCTGCCACCACGGCGACTTCTTCGCGCCGATGCCGTCGCGATAGAGCGTGGTGTTCGGATAGTTCCGGTGCAGCACGCGGTCGGCATCGTCGCGCAGCTCGTCGAGGCCGAGGCGCTCGTAGCTCTGAACCATGATGAAAAGGGCTTCCTCGGTCGCCGGCGAGTGCTGGAATTCCTGCACCGTCTGCTGGGCCCGGTTGACCGCCGCGACATACGCGCCGCGACGGAAGTAATAGCGCGCGACATGCACTTCGTATGCAGCCAATGAATTGACGATGTAGTTCATGCGCGTGCGCGCATCGTCGGCGTAGGTCGATTGCGGAAACTGCTCGACCAGCTGCTTGAATGACTGGTACGAATCGCGCGACGCCTGCTGGTCCCGCTCCGACAGGTCCTGGCTCGTGAAGCTGCCGAGGATGCCGAGGTTGTCGTTGAAATTGACCAGACCCTGGAGGTACAGCGCATAGTCGAGCGCCGGGCTGGTCGGATGGATCTTGATGAAGCGCTCGAGGATCGACAGGGCCTGCGCCTTCTCGCCGGTCCGGTACATGATGTAGGCGCGCTCGATCTGCGCCTGCTGCGCGATCACGCTGCCGGCGGCGCGACCTTCGAGACGCTCGTACAGCTTTGCGGCGCGTTCGTAGTTGCCGGCCGACGCCTCTTCCTTCGCCTCGGAATAGATGCGCTCGACGCTCCACGTCGCGGTATCGTCTTTCGGAGTCGAGCTGCAGCCGAACAGCGCCAACGCGATCATCAGCATCGCCGACACTCGGGCCACGGGTCGGCGCAGCAAGTCCATCGAATTCATCAAGTCTCGGCTGCCCGAAGCGCAACCATCCTGTCGAAAAAGCAAGCGCAATTATATGGTCGAGCCTTCATCACAAGCCCGTGCCGGCGAGCCCGCGCCGGACGAGCCGGAGGCGGTCGCGGATCCGTGGAATGCCGAGCCCGAACGGCGCGCGACGATCGTCGCGACGGCGCTGCACGGCGTGCGCCTCGACAAGGCGGTCGTCGCGATGGCGCCCGAGTTCTCGCGCAATCATCTGCAGGGTTTGATCGAGCAGGGCTGCGTGACGCTGGACGGGCGCTCTGCGGCGAGCGCATCGGCGAAGGTGCGAGCCGGTCAACGCGTCGAGCTGGTGCTGGTGCCGACCGCCGAAAGCCGCGCGTTCCGCCCCGAGGCGATCGCGCTCGATCGGGTTTTCGAAGACGAACATTTGCTGGTCGTCGACAAGCCGGCCGGATTGGTGGTCCACCCCGCGGCCGGTAACTGGACCGGCACGCTGCTGAACGGCCTGCTCGCGCATTTCGGTGCCGCGGCGACGCTGCCGCGTGCCGGCATCGTGCACCGGCTCGACAAGGACACATCGGGACTGATGGTCGTCGGCAAGACACTCGCCGCGGTGACCGCGCTGTCGCGCGAGATCGCCGCGCGCCGCGTCCATCGCGACTATCTCGCGATCGTCCACGGCGAAGTTCGCGACGAGGCCTTCAGCATCGACTCGCCGATCGGCCGCGACCCGGTTTCGAGAATCCGGATGGCCGTCGTCGCGTCGGGCAAGCCGGCCCGCACCGATGTGCAGTGCCTCGCGCGGCACCTGGGCTATTCGGTATTGCGCTGCAGCCTGCACACCGGCCGCACGCATCAGATCCGGGTGCACCTCGCGTCGCAGGGTCATCCACTGGTCGCCGACGCGACCTATGGCGGCAAGCCAGCGCTGGGCTTGTCCCGGCAAGCGCTGCATGCGACGCATCTCGCGTTCGCGCATCCGGCGAGCGCCGCCGCGATGCGATTCGACGCCGGGCCGCCGGCCGACATCGCCGCGGCGCTTGCCGCGGTCGGCACATCCGCAACACCGTGAAGCCCGGCCCCCGGAGGTTCCGGCACATTCGCTACAATGGACCGATTCCTTCCTGGCACGCGTCGATGCGGCCTCAGAACCTCTGAGCCGCCGGTAGACCGATAAGCCCATCAAGAAGTGAGCTGAGCCTCCGGGTCGGCTTTGACGTCGACGCGATGAGCGTCGGCCAACCGACGGTCTCAAAGCGTCCCGTACGGGCCAAAGCGAGGGTCGCACCCCGCATACACGAGAAACAAGCCGCCGAATTTCAGCCGGGTCGAATCCGGTCGAGGACGTAGCCAAGCCGATGAATACCCTGGATGCCAAACGCGTCCTCGAAGCCGCGCTGATCTGCGCGAGCGAGCCAATGCCGTTGCGCGAGCTGCGGACCTTGTTCGCCGACGAGCTGGGAGCCGATACGTTGCGCACGCTGCTGGACGAGATCGCGCAGGACTGCGACGGCCGCGGCATCGAACTGGTCGCTCTCGCGAGCGGCTGGCGCCTGCAGAGCCGCGCCGCGATGCGCGAATATCTGGCGCGGCTCAATCCCGAGAAGCCGCCGCGCTACTCGCGCGCACTGCTCGAGACCCTCGCGATCATCGCGTATCGCCAGCCGGTCACGCGCGGCGACATCGAGGACATCCGCGGTGTCGCGGTCGCGAGCCAGATCGTCAAACAGCTCGAGGATCGCGGCTGGGTCGAAGCGATCGGTTACCGCGAAGCGCCCGGCCGCCCGGCGCTGCTCGCAACGACGCGCCAGTTCCTCGACGACCTCGGCCTCGCGACCCTCGATCAACTGCCGCTGCTCGACGGCGACGGCTCGGTCGCCGCACTCGCCGGTGCGATGTCGGTGCAACCGTCGTTGCTGGAGCCGCCGGCCGACGATGACATAGACATCGAAATGCCTGTCCACTCTGCTCCCGCATCGTCTTGCGCATCGTCTCTCGTCGAAGAAGCGCAATCGATCAACGCCGTCCCGCTGGAACCCCACGCATGAACGACAACGCCGAATCTCCGTCCACGCCATTGTCGGATGACGAGTCCACCGCCGCCGAGGTGCCGCCGAGCGCGAAGCCGGTGCGGCGGCGCCGCGCGGTCGCCGCGCCGGTCGGGGCCGGCGTCGAAACCGGCACCGCCAACGAGGTGCCGACAAACGCTGCGTCTGGAACGGAAGCGCTCGTTGCGGCCGAGACCAAGCCGGCACCGAAGGCACGTCGCAAGCGGGTCGCGGTCGCCACGAACGAAGCGGTCGATGCGAGCGCCGACCTGACCGGTGACGCGAGCGGTCCGTCGGTCGAAGTCCTTGCTGTCGAAGCTGCGGCTTCGTATCCGATGGCTACGCTTCCGGTGGCGACGAATGCGGCGGAGCCGGTGTCTGCGCCGACCGTGGCTTCGATGCCGGGCGCCGGCGAGCGGACCGACAGCGGCGCGCCCGTCGAAGCGGCTGCGAGCGCAGACGCGCAGGGCAACGCAGATGCGTCGATCGAACGCGGCGAGAGAGGTGAGCGCGGCCGGCGTCGCGGTCGGCGCGACCACAGCCGTGGCGATCGCGATGACGGCGCGCCGGTGGCCGACGACACGGACGAGGCCGAAGCGGCCGTCGAAGCGGCGCCGCGCCTGCCGCCCGCCGAAGTCGGCGCGGTCTTCGCGCAGGTCGTCGCCGGCACGTTCGACGCCGAGGCCGATCTGCCGGAGGGAACCGACCCGCCGAAGCGCGTCCTCGCGCCCGATCCGGAAGCGCCGAAGCTGCACAAGGTGCTCGCGCAGGCCGGCATCGGCTCGCGTCGCGACATGGAGGAGCTGATCCTCGACGGTCGCATCACCGTCAACGGCGAGCCGGCTCACATCGGCCAACGCATCTCGTTCGGCGATCAAGTCAAGGTCGGCGGCAAGCCGGTGCGCTTGCGCATCGTGCCGCCGCCGCCGCGGATCATCGCGTATCACAAGCCGGTCGGCGAGATCGTCACGCACGACGATCCGCAACATCGTCCGACCGTGTTCCGGCGCTTGCCGCGCCTGCCGCAAGGCAAGTGGCAGTCGGTCGGCCGCCTCGACATCAATACCGAGGGCCTGCTGCTCTTCACGAATTCCGGCGGCCTCGCGAACCAGCTGATGCATCCGCGCTTCGGCGTCGAGCGCGAATACGCGGTCCGCGTGCTGGGCACGCTGACCGAGGAAGCGAAGGACACGCTGCTCGCCGGCGTAGAGATCGAAGGGCAGAAAGCGGCGTTCCGTTCGATCGAGGACGGCGGCGGAGACGGCGCGAACCACTGGTATCGCGTCGTCATCACCGAAGGACGCAACCGCGAAGTGCGCAAGCTCTTCGACGCGGTCGGCCTTACGGTCAGCCGCCTGATCCGCATCCGCTACGGCACCGTCGTGCTGCCGCACGGCCTGAAGCGCGGGGTCTGGGTCGATCTCGACGATGTCGACGTGCGTGCGATTCGCCGCCTCGCGTCCGGCGATTCCGGGCCGCGCGAGGGACAGCGCGAGGGACAGCGCGAGGGACAGCGCGGCAACGAGCGCGTCGGCAATGGTCCGAAGAATCGCAACGAACGCCAGGGCGGCCGCAACGAGCGCAACGATCGGGGCGACCGCAATCGCAATGCCGGCGCGCCGCAATCGAGGCCGATTGAGTCGACGCCGGTCGCGACGGAAGCACACGAGCGCGAATACGTCAGCGACTTCGATGCCGATCTGCCGCCGGATCCGGCGACGATTCCGAATCCGCTCGAGCAGACTTTCGACAAGCGGTTCGTGCAGAACCCTCGCCATCCGGCCGGCGGCCGCGGCTTCGCGCGTGGCGGCGGTGGTTTCGGCGCCGGCGGCAGCGGCCCGGGCCCCGCCAATCCGCACAAGGGACCGGGACCGAAACAGCCCGATCCGCTGCAGACCTCGATCGGCTACATCGGCGCCGATGCCTTTCACCGCAAGAACCGCGGCGGTGGTGGTGGTGGTGGGGGTGGTGGTGGTGGTGGTGGTGGTGGTGGCGGTCGGGGCGGCAATCGCGGCGGCGGCAACTTCGGCGGAGGCGGCGGCGGTTTCGGCGGCGGTGGCCGCAGGGGTCGCTGAGGGGTTCTCGTCGGTTCGCCGGCACCCTCGACCGATCGCTTCAAAAGGTGCGCACGGTACAATGAAAAGCTTTGCCAACCGCTACTTTGCAGGATAGAAACATGGCGCTCGAACGCACTCTCTCGATCATCAAGCCCGATGCCGTGGCGAAGAACGTGATCGGCCAGATCTATGCCCGTTTCGAGGCCGCCGGGCTGCGCATCGTCGCTGCGAAGATGGCGCACCTGTCGCGCGGCGAGGCCGAGGCGTTCTATGCGGTCCACAAGGGCCGTCCGTTCTTCAACGACCTGGTCGGCTTCATGGTGTCGGGGCCGGTGATGATCCAGGCGCTCGAAGGCGAAGACGCGATCGCGAAGAACCGCCAGCTGATGGGCGCGACCGATCCGAAGAAGGCCGAGAAGGGCACGATACGCGCCGACTTCGCCGACAGCATCGATGCGAACGCGGTGCACGGCTCGGACGCCGCCGAGACCGCCGCGACCGAGATCGCGTTCTTCTTTCCCGCGATGAACGTCTACAGCCGCTGAGGCAGACGGCGCCCGTCCCGACCCAGCATGACCGCGGTCAACCTGCTTGAATTCGATCGGGAAGGGCTCGCCGCGTACTGCGAACGGCTCGGCGAAAAGCGCTTTCGCGCGACGCAGCTGTTCCGCTGGATCCATCAGAAGGGTGCTGCCGATTTCGCAGCGATGTCCGACATCGCCGCGAGCCTGCGCGCGAAGCTGCATGACGCCGCCCGTGTCGCGACGATGCCGGTCTTCGCCGAGCAGATCGCGAGCGACGGCACGATCAAGTGGCTGTTCGACGTCGGCGCCGGCAATGCGGTCGAAACCGTCTTCATTCCGGAGAGCGATCGCGGCACGCTGTGCATCTCGTCGCAGGCCGGCTGCGCGGTCGGCTGCCGTTTCTGCTCGACCGGTCACCAGGGCTTCAGCCGCAATCTGACAACCGCCGAGATCGTCGGCCAGCTCTGGCACGCCGAATTCGATCTGCGCAGGCGCCTCTCGCTGCCGGCGGGCTCACGCGCGATCACGAACGTCGTGATGATGGGAATGGGCGAGCCGCTGCAGAACTACGGCGCGCTGGTACCGGCCTTGCGCGTGATGCTCGACGATCACGGCTACGGCCTGTCGCGGCGCCGCGTCACGGTATCGACCTCCGGCGTCGTGCCGATGATCGACCGCCTGCGCGACGACTGTCCGGTCGCGCTCGCAGTCTCGCTGCATGCGCCGACCGATGCACTGCGCGACGAGCTGGTGCCGTTGAATCGCAAGTTCCCGCTCGCCGAACTGCTCGGTGCCTGCGGGCGTTACCTCGAACGCGCGCCGCGCGACTTCGTCACGTTTGAGTACTGCATGCTCGACGGCGTCAACGACTCCGATGCGCAGGCCGAAGCCCTGCTCGCGCTGGTCGCGAGCGGCGGCCCGAACGGCAACGCGCTGCCGTGCAAGTTCAACCTGATTCCGTTCAATCCGTTTCCCGAATCGGGCCTGAAGCGTTCGCCGGTCGAGCGCATCCTCCGGTTCGCCGAAGTGCTGCAGGACGGCGGCCTCGTGACGACGATCCGGCGCACGCGCGGCGACGACATCGATGCCGCGTGCGGGCAGCTCGCCGGGGAGGTTCAGGATCGCACCCACGTCGAGCGCCGCATGGTGCGGGCACCGATTCGCATCCAGGCGTCCGGGGCGGCCGATGCGCGACGCATTGCGCGCCCGGCGAGGAGCGCATGAAAAGCGGACGCGGCCGGTCCGCGGGAGCCGTCGTGGTCGCGATCGCCGCGTTGTTGTCGGCCTGTGCGGGCACGCGCAATCCGTCGAGCGCACCGCCCGCGACCGAACTGAGGGACCGGATGACGGCGTCCGACGAGCCCGATGCCGTCAAGCGCGGCCGGGCCCGGATGGAGCTCGCCGCGGCTTACTTCGGACGTGGCCAGATGACGACCGCGCTGGACCAGGTCAAGCTCGCGATCCAGGCCGATCCGACGTCGAGCGAAGCCTTCAACCTGCGCGGCCTGATCTACGCGAACCTCGGCGACCAGGCGCTGGCCGAAGAGAGCTTTCGCCGCGCGCTGCAGCTGCAGCCGAAGGACGCCGACGCGATGCAGAACTTCGGCTGGTATCTGTGCCAGCAGAAGCGCTTTGCCGAGGCCGATGCGCTGTTCGTGCAGGCGCTCGCGGTGCCGCAGTACCGCAACACGCCGCGCACATTGCTGACCCGGGGCGTCTGCCAGGCCCTCGACGGCAAGCTGGCCGAATCCGAAGCGACGCTGTCGCGCTCGTACGAGCTGGACCCGGGTAATCCCGCAACCGCGGTCAATCTGTCGGAGGTGCTGTACCGGCGCGGCGACTACGAGCGTGCGCGCTTCTACGTCCGCCGCGTCAACATCCAGCCCGACGTTTCGAGCGCGCAGACCTTGTGGCTCGCGGCGCGGATCGAGAACCGGCTCGGCAATCGCAACGGTGTGCAGGACTTCGGCACGCAGTTGCGCAACCGTTTTCCGGAATCGCGCGAAGCGTCGTCATTCCAGCGCCGGGCGTTCGATGAATGACGCCGCGGCCGAAAAGGTCGTCCCGGTCGGCATGACGGCGGGTCGGCTGCTGCGCGAGGCGCGCCAGGCGCAGGGCTTGCACATTGCGGCCCTCGCGAGCGCGATCAAGGTCGCGCCGCGCAAGCTCGAGCTGCTCGAGTCCGACCGCTTCGACGAGTTGCCCGATGCGACATTCACGCGGGCGCTGGCGCAGACCGTCTGTCGCAGCCTGAAGATCGATGCGGCGCCGGTCCTGGCGTTGCTGCCGGGCCGCCAGGGCAGCCGCCTCGGCCAGGGGAGCGACGGGCTGAATGCGCCGTTTCGCGAGCGACCGGGCCGCCCGGAACCGAGCGACTGGTCCAATCTCGCGCGGCCCGCGATCTGGGGGCCGCTGCTGTTGCTGCTGGCCGCCGCGGGGGTCTATCTGATCCCGCATCGATGGCTCGGAGCGGGTTCGACGCAGTCGCGCGCGGCTGGCGATCTGGCGGCAGCAGCGCCGAGCGCCGCGATGCCGGCCGCCGCGGCGGTCGCGAGCGGCGTAGCGCAAGCCGATCCGCCTGTCGCGGCCGCATCGGATGTCGCCGGCACGACGGCGGCGGCAGCTCCGGCTTCCGAAGCCTCCGGAGCCGCAGCGGCGAACGCGGAGTCAGCCAGCGCCGACGCCGCGAGCCCGACATTTGCATCGACGACCGTGACGAACCCGACCGCCGCGGCCCCGTCCGCGGCGCCCGGGCTGTTGCAACTGCACGTATCGGCGCAATCGTGGGTCGAAGTCATCGATGCGCGCGGCCAGTCTCTGCTGTCGCGCCTGATCCAGCCTGGGGAAAGCGTAGATCTCGACGGCGCGCCGCCGCTGAAGGTGAAGATCGGCAATGCCGCGGCGACCGAGGTGGTCTTTCGCGGCCAGTCGGTCGAGCTGGCTTCGCACACCCGCGACAATCTGGCGCGGCTCGAGCTGAAATAGCCCGCGCCGAATCGCTCGCCCGTCGCAGCCTCTTCGATCTCGTCTTGCATCGCGCCGTGATGTCTACTTCCCGCATCGAACTCGATCCTTTCGTCGAACCGGCGTCGCCGGCGCCGCGCCGCTCGCGCAAAGCCGAGGTGCGCTGGGGCGCGCGTGTCGTGACGGTCGGCGGCGACGCGCCGGTGCGCGTGCAGGCGATGACGAACACCGACACGGTCGATGCGATCGGCA
>JBDTXV010000070.1:0-8700 GCA_040006015.1 Caldimonas sp. | reverse complement strand
CCTTGTCGGCTTCGATCTCGTTCATGATCTTCATCGCTTCGATGATGCAGATCGCCTGGCCTTCCTTGACGACGGTGCCGATCTCGGCGAAGGCCTCCGCGCCGGGGCTGGCCGAACGATAGAAAGTGCCGACCATCGGCGATTTCACGACATGGCCCGGATCGGGCACCGGTTCGGCGGCCCGTGCGGCGCCTGCGGCCGGCGCGATCGATGCAGACGAGTGCGCGGGGGAATATGTTGGTGGCTGAGCGTAATGGAGGACCGATTGACCGGGCAGCGGCCTTTCGGTCTTCACGATGCGCACCTTGCCGTCCGCCTCGGTGATTTCCAGTTCCGATACATTTGACTCGGAGACCAGATCGATCAGCGTCTTCAGTTTGCGTAGATCCATCGGCGCCTCTCCTCCACGGTCGCGCGCAAAAGGCGCACGGCGCTTTGCAATTGGGCGCTGTACGACGCCGAAGCTGCAGATTTTACGAGCGATCGATTCTGTTTCGTTACTTTCGCGCGATTAAATCTGACAGGCGTTGGCGCGGCCGTCGCATCGAAGTACCGATCCTCACACCGCCGCCGCCCATGCCGAAAGCGTGCGTTCGTCGAGCGCGCCGAGCTTGCGATCGAGCACCCGCCCGTTCGCGCCGAATGCGATGCTGAATGGCAACCCGCCGGCGCCGTTGCCGAGTTTGCGCGACAACTCGAGTCCGATCGCACCGGCCAGGACAATCGGGAAGCCGATCCCGCGCCGCGCGATGAATTCGCGCACCGGCGCCTCCTGGTCGACCGCGATACCGACGACTTGCCATCCGCCGTTGCGGTGAGCCCGATCGAAGCGATCGAGCATCGGCATCTCCGCGACGCACGGAGGGCACCACGTGGCCCAGAAATTCAGCAGTAGCGGCTTACCGCGCATTGGTGCGAATGCGAGCTCGCCGCCGCCGGCGCGCTGCAAGCGCAGCGTCCACAACGCGTCGGGCGGCGCCGACGAGCGATCGCGCCACAGCGCGGCGGCGAGGCCCGCGGCCGCCATCGTCGCGCCGACGCCGATGCCGGTGAGCAGGCCGCGCCGGTTCATGCCGAACCTTCGAGTGCGCGCAGCGCGGCCAGATCGCCGCGATGCGCGCGGCCGCGCGCGTCGCCCTTCAGCGCGCCGCGCAGATCGTCGTAGTCGAGCACGCTCAAATGGACCGGCACGCGTTCGCCCAGGTCGCGGCAGTTGCCCACGACGCTGAGCACGTCGACCAGTTCGCCGTGCGGCCCGCTGCGGCTCGAGACATCGTAGTCGATCCGCCCGTCGATCAACGCGAGCTCCGCGGCCTTCGAGTCGTCGCAGTAGAGATCGATGTGGATCGCGCTTTTCCGCGTTGCGGTGCCGCGCCAGACCGCGCCGCTCAGATGCGGACGGAATGCGGCGAGGCGTTCCATCCAGCTCTTCGCGAGCGCACGCAGCGCGGCGAGCTCGGCCGGCTGGGTCTCGGCGCAAAAGAGCGCCAGATAGGCGCGGACCTCGTCCTCGAGGCGCTCGTTGTCGGGCAGGTCGGCGTCGCGGACACGGCGGCCGAGCAGCCTGGCGGCGCGCCGTTTGGCCGGCCCGTATTCCATGCCGTCTTCGACGACCATCCGCGCCGCGGCGACGGCGACTTCTTCACTGAGGGTGCCGGGCATCGGTCCATTCTAGGAGCGCCGGAAATCGCCCCGCGCCCCGACATCGCACCCTGGGCGTTGCCGGCGCGCGGCTACGGCACCTCGACTGCGCTCATCCGCGCCATCACGGTCGCGGCGCGGCCGAGCACGTACGGCGATGCCGGCCGCCTCTCGAAGCGCTTCGGCGCCGGCAGCATCACCGCGAGCCGGGCCGCCTGCGCCGGCGCGAGCGCGGCGGCGCCCAGATGAAAGTAATGGCGCGACGCCGCTTCGGCACCGAACACGCCTTCGCCCCATTCGACGCTGTTCAGATAGATCTCGAGGATCCGCTCCTTCGTCAGCAATGCCTCGAGAAAGCCGGTGATGACGAACTCCTGCGCCTTGCGGCCGAGGCTGCGCTCGCCGCCGAGAAAGAGATTCTTCGCGAGCTGCTGCGTGATCGTCGAGCCGCCGACCACTTTCGGCGCCGCGCGGGCCGGCGTCGACGCGACCGCGCGACCCGGCCGCGCACTGCGCCGCTGCGCCTGCTGGTTCAGCCGCTCCGCGGCCGCTTCGGCCTTCTGGTTACGCTCCCATGCCTTTTCGAGCGCATCCCATTCGACGCCGCTGTGCTCGGCGAAACCGGCATCCTCTGACGCGATCACCGCGCGCTTCAGGCTCGGCGCGATTCGGTCGTAGGCGACCCATTGCTGGCTCCAGCGCAGGCCGCCTTGCTGCGTCGCGATGCGCCAGATCTCTGAGCGCTGGAACGCGGTCGACTGCGGATCGACCGCGATCATCAGGCCGACGCGCGCGAGGAAGAAGAGCTGCAGCGCCAGCGCCGACACGAGCAGCAGCCCGACGAGTCGCACCAGCGACGTCAACGCCGCCTTCATGCACCCGCTTCGGCCATGCGCCGGCGCAACGCGGCGAGCACCGGCGCGGTTTCGGGCTGCACGCCGCGGAACAGCGCGAAGGCTTCGGCCGCCTGCTCGACCAGCATGCCGAGACCGTCGCGACCGACCGCGCCGTGGCGCGCGGCCCATTCGAGGAAGCCGCGCGCGGCGCTGCCGTACATCATGTCGAGCGCGAGCCCGCCCGGCGCCAGGACTCTCGGCGCAACCGGCACGCCGACGCGGAGCATGCTGCTCGACGTCGCATTGACGACGACGTCGTAGCAGTCGCCGCAATCGTCGAGCGCGGCGGCGCGCAGATCGACGGTCGCGGCGCGCCGCGCCTCGACCGCCGCGCGGTGCGTGCGCAACAGCTCGGCCGCTTTCTCCGGCGTCCGATTGGCGACGACGAGCTGCGCCGGTGCCGCGCCGAGCAGCGGGCCGAGCACGCCGGCCGCGGCGCCGCCGGCACCGAGCAGCAGGATGCGCCGGCCGCGCAGCGCCACGCCGGCATTGCGCTCGATGTCGCGCAACAGCCCGGCGCCGTCGGTGTTGTCGCCGAACCAGTGGGCGTTTTCGCGGCGCAGCGTGTTGCAGGCGCCGGCGAGCTCACCGCGCGGCGTGCGTGCGTGCGCCAGCCGGAACGCATCGAACTTGAACGGCATCGTGACGTTGCAGCCGCGGCCGCCTTCGGCGGCGAAGGCGTCGAGCGCTGCCTCGAAGCCGTCGGGCGCGCACAGCACGCGGCCGTATTCGAGCGCCTGTCCGGTCTGCTCGGCGAACGCGGTGTGGATGAACGGCGACTGGCTGTGCGCGACCGGATTGCCGAGCACGACGTAGCGGTCCATCGGTCGGTGCGCGTGCGCGTCTTAGAGCCGGGTGCCTTACGGCGTCGCGCCGACGGTCGCTTCGAGGCCGTCCTCGCGCGTGAACTTGAAGCGCGACGTGATCACGAGCTGATCGGCCTTCTGCCGCATCGCCGGGCTGAAGCGTCCGAACGGCGCCGCGGCCGCGACGATCGCGACCGCGCGGCGATCGAGCACCTTCGAGTTCGAAGGACGGACCACTTCGGTATCGACGAGCCGCCCTTCGGAATCGACCGTCACGTTCATCGTCAACTCGCCGTAGAGCTTCTTGCCCTGGTTTTCGGGAAAATTGCGAGTGCCGCGTTCCTCGACCTTGCGTCGCAGCTGGTCGTAATAGATCGCGTAGACCGCTTCGCGCGTCGACGGCCCGACCAGCCGTTTCTTCGGACGCGCATTCTCCTCGGCGATGCGTTTCTCGATCTCGGCAAGCAGCTGGATCAGCTGGCGCCGTCGCTCTTCCTGCGCGCGCTGGTTCGGATCGCCCTGGTCGCGCAGCGGGTCCGTCGCCGGCAGCAGCGCGAGCTCGCGCCGCGCCTGCGTCAGCAGCTGCGCCTGGGTCTCGTTCAGCTGCTCGATCTGCTTGCGCGCATCTTCGTCGGCATCGCCGATCTCGACCAAGGCCGACGGCGGCAGCGGCGACAGCGCGCGGCCGGTATCGGCTTCACCGCCGCCAGCCAGGCTCGCCTGCGCGATCGCTAGCGGCTTCTCGGGCGCTTCGCCGGAACGCGAGTTGACGAGGATCACCTCGAGCGGCGTGTCCTGGAAGATCCGGTTGAAGCCCTGCGGGTCGACGAAGCGAACCGTCAGCAACGCGGCGTGCAGGCCGACCGACACGATCAGCGCGCTCGTCACCGGCGACAGCTTGCCGATCATCGTGCGTCAGGCGGTGGCCACCGGATCGTCGAGGGTCGACGCCGACGCATCGGTCGGCTCGGCGTCGGTCTCGATCGCAAGCGTCAGCGGGCCGGCGGCTTCTGCCACCTCGGCATCGTCGGCCGTGTCGTCTGCGCTTGCAGCGCGATCGGCCGGCTCGTCTTCGAGGCGCGCGACGATGCTCGCGTGGACGTCGAGCGTCAGCAGATCGGTCGCGCCGATACGCACCCGCACATGCGCGCCGCGCGCCAGGCTCTCGGCGCCGAGCGCACGAAACACCAGCGGCAGCTCGTCGGCGCGGACGAGGCCGTCCTTCATCACGGTCGCGTCGAGCTCGTCGATCCGGTTCTGCGCCAGGTAGACAAGGGTCCAGTAGCGCTCGATGCCGGACTGGAACGCGTTGTATTCGGCATAGGCCGAGTCGAACGCCAAAATGATCGAGAACAGCTGGACGTCTTTCGGCTTGAACGGCGCGACCAGCGCCGCGGTCTTGCCGTGGCGTGCGCAGGCGATGATCTGCCACTGGTTCACGAGGTCGACATAACGCCGCAGCGGCGAGGTCGCCCATGTGTACTGCGCGACGCCGATGCCGGCATGCGGCGCCGCCCGCGTGCCCATCCGGACCTTGACGCCGGGCGCGAGGCTCGCTTGGCTCCTGTAGATCGCCGGCACGCCGCATTCGGCGAGCCAGCCGCCCCAGGTGCTGTTCGCGAGAATCATCGCCTCGGCGACGATCAGATCGAGCGCCGAGCCGCGCCGCCGCGTCTCGATCGTCACGTGCTCGGTGCCCTGCGGCTCGCGGTCGCCATTGCCGTCGAGACGGAAGTTGTAATCGGGCCGGTTGAAGACCTCCGGCTTGCCGCGCACGACCTCGCGCTGCGCCTTCAGGTGCTTCGCGAGGCGGAACGCGAACGCGAGCTCGGCGGCGAACTGGTAGTCCGCCGGCGCCTCGCCGGCGAGCGACGCTTCGGTGACCACGCCGTCGAGCCGGTCGTGGCGCAGGTTCGCCGCGATCGCGACGCGCTCGAGCCGGGTCTCGCGCGCCGTGATTGCGAGCGTCGTTTCGTCGAACGTCAGGTACAGCGATACCGCGGGGCACGAGCGCCCGGCAGTCAGCGTATACGCCTCGATGACGGCGTCGGGCAGCATCGTCAGCTTGTGGCCCGGCATGTAGACGGTAGAAAGGCGCTCGCGCGCGACCTTGTCGATCAGCGCATCGGGGCCGAACGCAAGTCCCGGCGCGGCGATGTGGATGCCGAAGACGACGGCGCCGCTGCCGAGGCCCTGCACCGACAGCGCGTCGTCGATCTCGGTCGTCGCCGAATCGTCGATCGAGAAGGCCTCGACCGCGGCCAGCGGCAGCACCTCCTTCACCGCCGGCACCGGCAGCGTCGGCAGCGCGGTGCCCTTCGGGAACTGCTCGAACAGGAAGCGGCGCCAGTGGAACTGGTACGGCGAGTCGATCGCGCCGGCCGCGGTCAGCAGATCGAGCGGCGCACGGTGGCTGCGGCTCGAGGCCTCGACGACGGCCTTGTATTCGGGCGCGTTGCGATCCGGCTTGAAGAGGATCTTGTAGAGCTGCTCGCGCACCGGTTCCGGACACGTGCCGCCGATGAGTTCGATCGCCCACGCGTCGATCTGCGCGGCGACGATCTTCTTGCGCTCGATCCCGAGCAGCGCGGCCTTGACGATCTCTTCCGGTGCTTTCTTGAAGTTGCCTTTGCCGAGGCGGCGGAAGTAGTGCGGCGCCTCGAACAGCCGGAACAGCGCGGCGGCCTGCTTCTCGGCGCCGGCGCTCGCTTCGAAGTAGTCGCGCGCGAGGTCGGCGAAACCGAACTCGGTCTCGGGCGCGAACTCCCAGGCCAGGTCGAGGTCGATCTCGCGCGCGAGCGAATGCGCGGCTGCGATCAGGTCGCCCGGCGCCGGCTGCTCGAAACGCAGCAGCACGTTGGCGCCTTTGACCTTCACGCGCTTGCCGGACTCGAGCTCGATCTGGGCCGAGTTCTCGGCCTCGGTCATCACGCGGCCGGCGAGGAATTTTCCGGCGTCTTCGAAGAGGGCATACATCGGGGCCGATTGTCGCTTAGCCGATCCCTGGAAGCGGTCTTGCGGCAGCCGATTCGGCGGCGCTACGTCACGCCGCCTTCGCCCTCATGCAGATGCGCCGCTCTTCAGTAACTTCGGCCGCGCTTGTATTGGGCGTGGGTCCGCGGCGCGAGGGTCGCAGCCCGGGCGATCGCGGCGAACGAGCGCGCGGCGTGGGCGTGGCAGATCGCGAGGCCGAGCGCATCGGCCGCGTCCTTGCCGGGCAGCCCCGGCAGCGCGAGCAGACGCATCACCATTTCCTGGACCTGTTCCTTCTTCGCCTTGCCGTGGCCGACGATCGCCTTCTTCATCTGCAGCGCGGTGTACTCGGCGACCTCGAGCTCGCTCGCGACCAGCGCGGTCAGCGCGGCGCCGCGCGCCTGTCCGAGCAGCAGCGTCGATTGCGGATTGACGTTGACGAAGACGATCTCGACCGACGCGCAGTGCGGTTGGTAGCGCGCGCTCAGCTCGCGCACGCCGTCGAAGATCACCTTCAGGCGCGCCGGCAGCCGGCCCGGCAGCGCCGAGTCGCTGCGGATCGTCCCGCTCGCGACGTAGTGCAGGGTCGGCCCGTCGCAGTCGATCACGCCGAAGCCGGTCGTGCGCAGCCCCGGGTCGATGCCGAGAATCCGGATGACCGCCACGTCAGACCCTGAACGACCGGTGCAGCGCGTCTAGCGCGAGCGGCACTGCGAAACAGAATGGCGCGCGGCATTCACGCGAGGGACGGCGTCCGCGCCTAGTGGCGGAAATGGCGGACGCCGGTGAAGACCATCGCGATGCCGCGCTCGTCGGCGGCGGCGATCACTTCGTCGTCGCGCACCGAGCCGCCCGGTTGGATCACGCACGCCGCGCCGGCATCGACGACGACATCGAGGCCGTCGCGGAACGGAAAGAACGCGTCGCTCGCGACCGCCGAGCCCTGCAGCGAGAGGCCCGCGTTCGCGGCCTTGATGCCGGCGATGCGGGCCGAGTCGATCCGGCTCATCTGGCCGGCGCCGACGCCGAGCGTCATGGCGCCGGCGCAAAAGACGATCGCGTTGCTCTTCACGTATTTCGCGACCTTCCAGGCGAACAGCAGATCGTCCATCTGCTCCGAGGTCGGCTCGAGCCGCGTCACGGTCTTCAGCTCGGCGCGCGTCAGCTCGCGGTTGTCGGCGCTCTGGATCAACAGGCCCGAGCCGACGCGCTTGATGTCCCGCGCGTTCCGACCGCGCTGTTCGGGCGTCGACCCAGCGCCCGGCAGCGCGATCCGCAGCACGCGCGTGTTAGCCTTCGCGGCGAACAGAGCGAGCGCCTCGGCGCTGAACGAAGGTGCGATCAGGACTTCGATGAACTGCTTCGCGACGAGCGCCGCCGCGGGGCCGTCGACCTCGACGTTGAACGCGATGATGCCGCCGAAGGCCGAGGTCGGATCGGTCTTGAACGCCTTCGCGTAGGCCTCGGCGGCGTTCGCGCCGAGCGCGACTCCGCACGGATTGGCGTGCTTGACGATCACGCAGGCCGGCGTCGCGTCGAAGCTCTTCACGCATTCCCACGCGGCATCGGCATCGGCGATGTTGTTGTACGAGAGCTCCTTGCCCTGCAGCTGCGTTGCGGTGACGAGCGAGCCGGGCGCGGGCTGCAGGTCGCGATAGAACGCGGCGCGCTGGTGCGGGTTCTCGCCGTAGCGCAGGTCCTGCAGCTTGACGTAACGGCCGTTAGCCTGCGCCGGAAACTCGGCCTGCGCGTGGGCGCCGTGCGGCTCGAAGGCCAGTGCCGACAGGTAGTCGCTGATCGCCGCGTCGTAGTTCGAGATCCGGTTGAATGCGGCGACCGCGAGCGCGAAGCGCGTCGCGTCGGCGAGCGCGCCGTTCGCCGTCAGCTCGGCGAGCACCGGCGCGTATTGCGCCGCATCGGTCAGCACCGCGACGCCGGTCCAGTTTTTCGCGGCCGAGCGCACCATCGCCGGTCCGCCGATGTCGATGTTCTCGATCGCATCTTCGAGCGTGCAGCCGGGCCGCGCGACAGTCGCCTCGAACGGATACAGGTTGACGACGAGGATGTCGATCGGCGCGATGCCGTGCTCGCGCAGCGCCGCCATGTGCGCCGGCGCATCGCGGCGCGCGAGCAGCCCGCCGTGCACGAACGGATGCAGCGTCTTCACGCGGCCGTCGAGCATCTCCGGGAAGCCGGTGTGGTCGGCGACCTCGGTGACTTCGAGGCCCGCGTCGGCGAGCAGCTTCGCGGTGCCGCCGGTCGACAGCAGCGTGACGCCGAGAGCGGCCAGGCCGCGCGCGAACTCGACGACCCCGCTCTTGTCGGAAACCGAGATCAGCGCTCGCATCGCGTCACTTGATCAGCTTGTGCTCGACGAGCTTGCG
>JBDTXV010000069.1:0-8777 GCA_040006015.1 Caldimonas sp. | reverse complement strand
CATCGGCATCGCGGTCGCCGGTGCCGGCTACGACGTCGACGCGTTCGCGAACGACGGCGCGCGCTTCGCGGCCGAGACCGGCAAGCCGCTCGTCGTCGCGGCGCCGCAGCAGAGCGTCTCCGACCGCTTCAAGGCGCTTGGCCTCGCGGTCTACCCGACCGAGGGCGAGGCGGTGCATGCGCTCGGCCAGTTCCTGTCGCATGCCGAACTGCAGCGGGCCGCGGCCGACCGCGATCCGCCGATTCCTGCAAAGCCGCGTCGGATCGGCCGCGCGGCTCTGCTCGACGAGCATGCGAGTCTCGCGCTGCTCGCGAGCCGAGGTGTCGCGGTCGCCCGGCACACGCTCTGCACCTCCGAAGCCGATGCGCGAACCGCGTTCGAGTCGCTCAGCGGCGCGCCGGTCGTCGTCAAGGGCTGCACCGCCGACGCATCGCACAAGTCCGAGCTCGGGCTGGTTCGCGTCGGCGTTCGCGATGCAGATGCGGTCGCCGCGGCTTACCGCGCGATGACGGACAAGGCCCGTGCCGCCGGCATCGCGCTCAGCGGCGTGATCGTCGCCGAGCTGGTGCGGGGACAGCGCGAGCTGATGATCGGCGCCCGCCTCGACCCGGTGTTCGGCCCGGTCGTGCTGGTCGGCGACGGCGGCAAGTACGTCGAGGCGATGCCCGATGCGCAGGTGCTGCTGCCGTCGTTCGATGCCGCGCAAGTCGAGCGTGCGCTGCGGCGCCTGCGCATCGCGCCGCTGCTCGGCGGCGTGCGCGGCGAGCCGGCGCTCGATGTCGCTGCGTTCTGCCGCTGCGCGGTCACGGTCGGCGAGCTGATGCGCGACGCCTCGGCCGGCATCACGCAACTCGACATCAATCCGCTGATCGTCGGCGCGCGCGGCGAAGGCTGCGTCGCGGTCGACGCGGTGATCTATCGCGAAGCCGCTGCATCGACGGCGACGCCGGTTTCATCACGAAAGGAACTTTCATGAGCACGACGATACGCATCGGCGCCGGCGCCGCGTGGTGGGGCGACCGGGTCGAACCGGCCGCGCTGAATGCCGAGCGCGGCGAGCTCGACTACCTGTGTTTCGAGACGATGGCCGAGGCCACCGTCTCGGCGGCGCAGGTGCGGGCGCGCCGCGACCCGAGCTTCGAGGGCTACGACACCTATCTCGACGAGCGCATGCGCGCGGTGCTGCCGGCCTGCATGCGGCAAGGCACGAAAATCATCAGCAACCAGGGCTGGATCAACCCCGATGCGGCCGCGAAGCGCATCGTCCACTGGCTGCGCGAGCTCGGTCATCCCGGCGTCAAGGTCGCGTCGGTCAACGGCAGCCTGATCACCGATCGCGTGCTGCAGCTGACCGACCGCATCCTCGAGAACGGCAAGCCGACCTCGACGTTGCAGCCGACCTTGATCTCGGCCGAGGCCTACCTCGGCGCCGAGCCGATCGTCGCGGCCTTGAAGGAAGGCGCGCAGATCGTCGTGACCGGCCGCGTCGCCGATCCGTCGATCTTCATGGCGCCGATGATGTTCGAGTTCGGTTGGGACCCGCTCGACCACGTGAAGCTCGGCCAGGGCATGGGCATCGGCCACCTGATGGAATGCGGCGCGCAGGTGACCGGCGGCTATTTCTCCGACCCCGGCTTCAAGGACGTGCCGGAGCCGTGGAACTTCGGCTTTCCGATCGCCGAGGTCGAGGAAGACGGCAGCGCGGTGATCACGAAGGTCGCCGGCACCGGCGGCGCGGTCACGCTGCAGACGATCAAGGAGCAGATGCTTTACGAGGTGCACGACCCGGCGAACTACCTGACGCCCGACGTCGTCGTCGACTTCACGCAGGCGCGGATCGAACAGATCGGCCCGGACCGCGTCCGCGTCTCGAAGATCGGCGGCAAGCCGCGCACGCCGACGCTGAAGGTCTCGATCGGCTGCACCGAAGGCTTCATCGGCGAGGACATGTTCTTCTACGCCGGCCCCGGCGCGCTGCGGCGCGCGCAGCTGGCGAAGAAGATTCTCGAGGAGCGCTTTCGCATCGTCGGCCTGCAGGCCGAGGAATACCGCGTCGACTTCCTCGGCATCAACGCGATCCACGGCGCGGCGACGCCGGACGATGCGCCCGAGCCGTACGAGATCGCGGTGCGCGTCGCGGCACGCACCGCGACGCGCGAAGAGGCCGTGAAGGTCGGGCGCGAGGTCGACGGGATGGCGGTCTCCGGGATCGGCCACACCGGCAAGCGCGTCCCGCATGCCGACCGCACGCGCGAGGTCATCGGCGTCTGGTCTTCGCTGGTGCCGCGCGAGCAGGTGCCGGCATCGATCCACTACTTCGAAAGCTGAATCATGAAAGTCAAGCTTCAGCATGTCGCGCACGCCCGCTCCGGCGACAAGGGCGACACGTCGAACATCGCGGTGTTCGCGTATGCGCCCGAGTTCTATCCGCTGTTGAAGACGCAGCTGACGGCCGGGCGCTTCAAGGCGTTCTATGCCGGCGCGATCAAGGGGGACGTGATCCGCTACGAGGTCGACAACCTCGAGGCGATGAACTTCGTCTGCCACGGCGCGCTCGGCGGCGGCGTCTCGCGCAGCCTCTGTCTCGACAACTACGGCAAGGCCTTGTCGGCAGCGATCCTCGGCTTCGAGATCGACGTGCCGGAGGCATTGCGTGAGCACTTGCGCGGCGCGCAATTGCTGGCCCCGGCCTGAACGCGTGTCGGCAGAGACCGGCCCGGAGATACACCCGCCGCACGCATCGGCAAGAAGCGGCAGAAAAGACGTATTCCAAGAAACCAGGGCAACGGCAGCAGAACACGCGAAGAGAAACCAGAACGAAACACCTGGAGGAGACGAGCGATGGCGCGCAAGAAGCACACGATCCTGATCGCCGGGGCGAGCGGCGTCGTCGGCGCCGCCGCGGTCGAGCATTTCGCCGCGCTGCCGGACTGGCAGGTGCTCGCGCTGTCGCGGCGTCCGCCGGCGCTGCCCGACGGCGTGCACCACGTCGCGCTCGACCTGACCGATGCGGGAGCCTGCCGCGCCGCGGCCGACACGCTCGCCGATGTCACGCACGTGCTGTTCGCCGCGCTCTACGAGCTGCCGGAGCTGGTCGCCGGCTGGCGCGACCCGAAGCAGATGGCGGTCAACGAGGCGATGCTGCGCAACCTGCTCGACGCGCTGCAGCCGGCCGCGAAGGGGCTGCGCCACATCACGCTGATGCAGGGCACGAAAGCCTACGGCGGACACGTCGAGCCGGCGCCGGTGCCGGCGAAGGAACGCTCGCCGCGCCATCGCCACGAGAACTTCTATTGGCTGCAGGAAGACCTGCTGCGCGAGCGCCAGCCGCACGCCGCGTGGACCTTCACGGTGCTGCGCCCGCAGCTGGTGTTCGGCTATGCGGTCGGCAGCCCGATGAACATCGTCGCCGCGATCGGCGCCTACGCCGCGGTGCAGCGCGAGCTCGGCCGGCCGCTCGCGTTTCCCGGCGGCGGGCGCTACATCAACGCCGCGAGCGACAGCCGCCTGATCGCGCGCGCGGCCGAGTTCGCCGGCACGCACGAGATCGCCGCGAACGAAACCTACAACGTCGTCAACGGCGACATGCTGGTCTGGCACGACATCTGGACCGGCATCGCGCAGCGCTTCGGCATCGAGGTCGGGCCGGCCGAGCCGCTCGAGCTGACGCGGGCGATGCCGGCGCACGAAGCGACCTGGTCGCGCATCGTCGCGAAGCACGGCTTGAGGCCGCTCGGCCTCGAACAGATGATCGGCAGCTCGTGGCAGTTCACCGATCGCGCGCTCGCCTACGGCCTCGACAATCCGGCCGACTCGGTGCTGAGCCCGATCAAGCTGCGCCGGCACGGCTTCGCCGATTGCGAGGACACCGAGGACTCGCTGCATCAGTGGCTCGAGAAGATGCAGAACGAGCGCGTGCTGCCGCGCTGAAGACTGCAGCGCTTCCGGTTTCCGGCCGGAGTCCAATGCGAATCTTCGCCGACGCCGCCGCTGACCCGAAGGCTCGATAACGACTATGGCGAGATGATGGAGACGACGACATGACTTCGGATTGCAGGTGGCGCGCGACCTTGCGCGCATTGACGGCGCTGGCCCTGACCGTCGCCGCCGCGCTGCCGGCGCTGGCCGAGTTCCCCGACCACCCGCTGAAGATCGTCGTGCCCTACCCGCCCGGCGGCACGACCGACATCCTCGCGCGCGCGGTCGCGCCGCGCCTCGGCGAGCGGCTGCACCAGAGCGTCGTCGTCGAAAACCGCGCCGGGGCCGGCGGCGTGATCGGCGCGCAGGCCGTCGCGAGATCGCCGGCCGACGGCTACACGCTGGTCTTCGGCACGATCGCGAGCCACGGCATCCTGCCGGTGCTGCAGAAGCCGGCGCCGTACGACGCGCTGAAGGATTTCGCGCCGGTCACGCTGGTCGCGAGCACGCCGAACGTGCTGATCGCGAACCCGTCGGCGCCGATGCGCAACGTCGCCGAGCTGCTCGCGTTGGCGCGCGCGAAGCCAGGGACGATCAACTTCGGCTCCACCAGCCAGGGCGGCTCGCCGCACATGAGCGGTGAGCTGCTGAAGACGATGGCGCAGATCGACATCGTGCACGTCCCGTACAAGGGCGGCGGCCCGATGCTGATCGACCTGATGGGCGGACAGATCCAGATCGGCTTCGACAACCTGCCGTCGTCGATCGCGCACATCCGCAGCGGCAAGATACGCGCGCTCGCGGTGACGACCGCGAAGCGCTGGCCCGGTGCGCCGGAGATTCCGACCTTGGCCGAATCGGGCGTGCCCGGCTACGAAGCGTCGGCCTGGTTCGGCCTGCTCGCGCCGGCCGGGACGCCGAAGGCCGTCGTCGAGCTGCTGCAGCGCCACGTCGCGGCGATCCTGCGGCTGCCCGAGGTCGAGAAGATGTTCTTCGAGCAGGGCGCCGAACCGGTCGGCAACACGCCGGACGAGTTCGCGAAAGTCATCGCGACCGAGCTGCAGAAGTGGGCCAAGGTCGCGGCCGCGACCGGGGTCAAGCTGGAATGACGCAGCGCCTGATCGCCGGGCAATCAACGGAGACCACGATGAGCCGATTCAGCGCAATCCTCGCCAGCCTGATCGTCGCGAGCGCGTCGATCGCGGCGCAAGCCCAGCCGGCGGCGCCGGGCGCCTACCCGGCGAAGTCGGTCAAGGTGATCGTGCCGTATCCGCCCGGCGGCCCGACCGACATCGTCGCGCGCGTCGTGTTCCAGCAGGTGTCGGACGCGATGGGCCAGCAGTTCGTGATCGAGAACCGCCCGGGTGCCGGCGGCAACATCGGCGCCGAAGCGGTCGCGCGCTCGCCCGCCGACGGCTACACGCTGCTCGTCGCGACGACCGCGCATGCGATCAACATGTCGCTGTTCAAGAGCCTGAACTATCACGTGATCAAGGACTTCACGCCGGTGACGCTGCTGACGCAGGGGCCGCTGGTCCTCGTCGCGACGCCGGGCTTTCCGCCGAACAACGTGCGCGAGCTGATCGCGCTCGCGAAGGCGAAGCCGGAGACGCTGAACTTCGCGTCGTCGGGCAACGGCCAGTCGACGCACCTCTCCGGCGAGCTGTTCAACACGATGGCTGGAATCAAGCTCTCGCATGTGCCGTACAAGGGCAGCGCGCCGGCGCTGACCGACGTGGTCGCGGGCCAGGTCCCGCTGATGTTCGACACGATGTTGTCGGCGATGCCGTTCGTCAGGTCGGGAAAGCTGAAGGCGCTCGCGGTGACGAGCCTGGCGCGCTCGCCGGCGGCGCCCGAGATTCCGACGATCGCCGAGTCCGGTCTGCCGGGCTACGAGGTCTTCGCGTGGAACGGCCTCGTGGCTCCGGCCGGCACGCCGAAGGCGGTGATCGCGCAACTGAGCGAGGAGCTCAGGAAGGCGATGCAGGTGCCGCAGGTCAGGGAGAAGTTCAGCGTGCAGGGATTCGCCGCGTCGTGGGACACGCCGGAGCAGTTCGGCAGCTTCCTGCGCGCCGAAGTCGACAAGTGGACCAAGACCGTGAAGGCGTCCGGCGCGACGCTGGACTGAACCGGCGCGCTCGCGAGCGCCACCGCGGAGACTGAATGCAGCCACGGCGCGCCGGAACCGTCGCGGCGCTCGGAACGGCGCAGACGCTGGCCTGGGCCTCTTCGTACTACCTGCCGGCGATGCTGGCTGCGCCGATCGCGCGTGATCTCGGTGTTACGACACCGACCGTCTTCGCGGCGTTCTCGCTCGCGTTGGCCGTCTCGGCGCTGATCGGTCCTTATGCCGGCCGCGCGATCGACCGCTGGGGCGGACGGCCGGTGCTCGTCGGCACGAACCTCGTGTTCGCGCTCGGACTGGCCGCGCTCGGTGCTGCGCAGGGACCGTTCGGTCTGTTCGCGGCGTGGCTCGTGCTCGGCGTCGGCATGGGCAGCGGCCTGTACGAAGCGGCGTTCGCCGCGCTCGTGCGCCTCTACGGACGCGATTCGCGCAACGTGATCACCGGCATCACGCTGATCGCCGGCTTCGCGAGCACGGTCGGCTGGCCGCTGTCGACGCTGCTCGAGGCCGAGATCGGTTGGCGCGGCACGTGTTACGCGTGGGCCGCGCTGCATCTGTTGCTCGGATACCGCTGAACCTGGCGCTGCCGAAGATTGGCGCTGCCAAGCCGCTCGCGAATGAAGGCGAAGCCGATGCTGCAGCCGCAGAGCCGGCCGCGGCGACCGAATCGAACGCCGATCCGCGCACCGCGATCCTGCTGGCCCTGGTGTTCGCATCGACCCTGTTCGTCAGCACCGCGATGGCCGCGCATCTGCCGCGCTTGCTCGAAGCCGGCGGCGCCACGCTCGGCGCCGCAGTCGCGGTCGGCGCACTGGTCGGGCCGGCACAGGTCGCCGGGCGACTGCTCGAGTTCGGCCTGCTGCGGCGCGTGCATCCGTTGTGGTCGGCACGCCTGGCCGCATTGCTGCATCCGGTCGGCGCCGGCGCGCTCGCGGTACTCGGAGGCCCCGCTGCGTTCGTGTTCGCAGTGCTGCACGGTGCCGGCAACGGCATCCTGACGATCGCGAAAGGCACCCTGCCGTTGGCTCTGTTCGGACCGCAGGGGTATGGACATCGCCAAGGACTCCTGATGCTGCCGGCGCGGATCGCGCAGGCTCTCGCACCGTGGCTGTTCGGAATCTTTCTCGCGCGCTGGGGCGCCGGCGCGCTGTGGATTTCCGCATCGCTGGGGCTGGTCGCGTTCGGCGCACTTCTCCTCGTGCCGAAGCCACATCACGCGATGGAGTCGTCGCGTGGGGACGGCGTGACATCGGCTTCCTGACCCGCATCGTGGTCGCTCCCCAGAGGCGGGGGTAGTCACCGCTCATCCCCGTTAGCTGCATTCGTCTCCGACTGGGCTCGTCTGGAAAAGGTCCGATCACCAGCGCTTCGGTGTGCGACGAGACGTATGAAAGATCCTCAGCACTTCGACCACGTTGCCGCGGACGCGGTAAGGAATCAAATAGCGCGTCTTCGTGACCACGAGTTCGCGCGTCCCGGGCGTGCGGTCGGCCTTCAGCCCACACCGAACTGCCCCGTCCGCAGAGCCTCCAGCGCCTGCTCGAGCCGATGGGAGGCCGATGCGTTCCTGCTCCAGCCGGACCTGCCGGTCGCCGAGCCGCCTCCAGCGCAGATCATCGAACCGCGCGCGTTCGCCGGCATCGAGGCGCGACAGGTCGCGCAACTCCGGTTGCAGTTCCTCGGTCCGGCCATCTACGGGCCCGAGGCGGCGCTCTTCTGCGGCCTCTTCGATGCCAAGGACCGCTATACCGGAATCTCGTTCGTCTACCAGTTCTCCGGCATCTTCGCCTCTGAGGAATTCTGTCCAGATCCCCGAAGACACGGCACCTCGCCCTCGGCGCTGCCGAGCGGACGAACGCGCCGCAGCGGGATCGCGCCGTGCGGGCCGCTTGCCAGCAGCTCGCGCACCTGCGCCACCTCGGGCGCTGCCGGCTGCGTGAGCGCACGCCGGTCGCGGTAGGTGGCGCGGGCGGCGGTGACGGGCAAGGTGTGGGTCGGCGGAATGTGGCGCGACTCGACCATCTCGAGCAGCGCGCGCGCCTGAGGGTGCAGCATGGTCGGCTTCCGTAAAAAGGAGGCCACGAAGGGCGAAGGGTAGCGCGTCGCGCGCGTCCTCGCAGCGCTGCGGCTGCCGGTGCCGGTGGCCGCGTTCAGCCGGGCGCGGTCGCCACCGCGAACACCTCGGTCAGCGCGGCCTTGCCGTGGAACGGCACCGCGCCGAGCGCGTCGCAGCCGACTCGGTGGTCGAGGCTCGCGTGGGTCGCGCGGTCGATCAGGATCCCCCGCTGCGCGACCTTCGTGTGCGCCTCGAGCCGGGCCGCGAGGTTCACCGTGTCGCCGATGCAGGTGTAGGTCGCGCGCTGCTGGGTGCCGGTGTAGCCCGCCACCATCTCGCCCGAGGCGATGCCGATGCCGATGGCGATCGAGGGCTTGCGCGCCGCCACGCGCTCGGCGTTGAACAGCCCGATCATCTCGATCATGTCGAGCGCGGCGCGCACTGCCGCCAGCGGCGGATCGGCGAGCGGCAGCGGCGCACCGAAGATCGCCATCAGCCCGTCGCCGATCATCTGGTTGACGACGCCGCCGTGGCCGCTGATCGCGTCGAACATCAGCGTGTAGTAGGTGTTGAGCAGCTCGATCGTTTCTTCGGGCGACTGCGATTCGACCATCGCGGTGAAGCCGCGGATATCGGAGAACATCACCGAGGCCTCGACGCGCCGGCCGCCCAGCGCGA
>JBDTXV010000068.1:0-8905 GCA_040006015.1 Caldimonas sp. | reverse complement strand
AGAAAGTCACCAAAGAAGAAAGCCAGAACACGATCTGGCCTGAGCTCTTGCTTGGAAAGAGCTCACCACTTACCCGCTCTCGCTGCCCTCTTCCCTTCTCCTCGACCTGGGCCTCGCCGCTTTGCGGCTTGGCTCAGGTTCTTTGACCTCGGTCAACACCTTCACGCAAAAGACATAGCGTTGAACTTTGAGCCGTGACCTCGCGCGCGAGCAAGCGAAGAGCAGCCAAGCCAAGCGCAAACAATCAAGCCCCGGGCCTATGAAGCCGCGCAGCGGCGAAGGGTCGGAGCGGCAAACGATCGATCGCCACGGTCGCAGTAAGTCGGGAGCTCTTACCAGGCAGATGCTCCAGACAAATCGTGTTCAGGCCCTTTGCTTTGGTGACTTTCATTTGGGCCCTCAAATGAAAGTTACCCGCCCGCCGGGGCGGAACCCGGCAACCCCCCGGGCGGCAGCCGGCCCATGCCGGGCACGGCAAGAGTCAGTGCAACTGACTCACCGCTCCGACGACGATCAGCAGTCCGGCACCGAGCCACGCGAGTTGCGCGGCGGTTTCCTTGATCGTCAGACGGTGCTGCAGTTGCGGGATCAGGTCGGCGACGGCGACATAGATGAAGCTGCTCGACGCGACGACGAGCAGGTACGGGAACAGCGACTCCCACGGGCCGACGATGAAATAGCCGATCGTGCCGCCGACGACCGCGGCGAATCCCGAGACGGCGTTGAAGAACAGCGCCCGGCCGCGCGAGAAGCCGGCGTTCAGCAGCACGATGTAGTCGCCGACCTCCTGCGGGATCTCGTGCGCGATGATCGCGAGCGACGTGACGACCCCGAGGCGCGTGTCGGCAAGGAAGGCGGCGGCGATGATGATGCCGTCGCAGAAATTGTGGATGCTGTCGCCGAGGATCACGCTCCACCCGCCGCGGCCGGCCTGCTGCTGGTCGAAGCCATGCTGGTGGTGGTGCTCGTCGCCCTCGTGGTGATGGCTGTGCCGGTACAGCTCGGCCTTCTCGAGCAGGAAGAAGAACAGCAGCCCGATCAGCAGGGTCATGAACAGGCTCTGCGGACTCGCCTTGCTCTGGAACGCCTCGGGCAGGACGTCGAGCAGCGCGGTGCCGAGCAGCACGCCGGCCGAAAGGCTGACCAGATGATGGACGACCCGCGTCAGCACGCCGACCGTCAGGCTCGCCGCGACGACGACCGAGAGCAGCCCGCCGACGAAAGTCGCGACGACGATGTAAAGGAGGCTCATCGCGCGGGCCGCCGCGCCGGGCCCGTCACGCGACCCCGTTGGCCTTGAACCACGCGATGCAGCGGCGCCAGCCGTCCTCGGCGGCTTCCTTGCGGTAGCTCGGCCGGTAGTCCGCATGGAACGCATGCGGCGCGTTCGGATAGACGACGAACTGCGATTTCTTCGCGGCGGCGTTGCCGGCCGCGAGCGCGCGCTTCATCTGCTCGATCGTGTCCTGCGGAATGCCCGGGTCGTCGCCGCCGTAGAGGCCGAGCACCGGGGCATGCAGGCTCGCGACGAGATCGAGCGGATGCTTCGGCGTCGTCGCGCTCGCATTGCCGGCGAGGCGTCCGTACCACGCGACGCCGGCCTTCACCTCGGGGCTGTGCTCGGTGTAGAGCCACGTGATCCGGCCGCCCCAGCAGAAGCCGGTGATGCCGAGACGGCTCGTGTCGCCGCCGTTGCCCTTGGCCCAGGCGACGCAGGCATCGAGATCGGCCATCACTTGCGCATCGGGGACCTTGGACACCACTTCGGACATCAGCTTCGCGATCTCGCCGTAGCTCTGCGCATCGCCCTGGCGCACGAACAGCTCGGGCGCGATCGCAAGATAGCCGAGCTTCGCGAAGCGGCGCGCGACGTCGGCGATGTGCTCGTGGACGCCGAAGATCTCCGAGACAACGAGGACGACCGGCAGGTTCGATTTGCCGGCCGGCATCGCGCGATACGCCGGCATCCTGAAGTCGCCGGACATGACTGTGACTTCGCCGACCGTGAGGCCGGCGCCGTCGGTGCGGATCGTCTGTGCGCCGACCGGCAGCACCGCGGCCGCGAAGCCGCTGCCGACCGCGGCACGGTCGAAATCGCGACGGCGCTGATCGGCCGTCGGAGTGAAGCTGTCGATCTCGCGGAACGCCATGGCAGAAGACTCCGTATGCGGAACGGCGATTCTAGGAAGGTTGACCCGCCGCCGCTGCGGCGAGCACGACAGCGACTGCAACGACAATCGCGGCGATGCAGACCGCGACGCCCTCGCCGAACGAAACCGGCTCGCGCTGGCCCGGCCAGCTCGCCGCGATCGACATGGGCTCGAACAGCTTCCGGCTCGAGATCGGCGAGCTCGTCCGCGGCCGCTATCGGCGCATCGACTACCTGAAGGAAACGGTGCGCCTCGGCGCCGGCCTCGACGCCGACGGGCTGCTGACCGAAGAGGCGACCGCGCGCGGCCTGGCTTGCCTGGCCCGCTTCGCGAAGCGCCTCGACGGCTTTCTGCCGCAGCAGGTCCGCGCGGTCGCGACGCAGACACTGCGCGAGGCCCGCAACCGCGACCAGTTCCTCGCCCGCGCTCAGCAGACGCTCGGGCTGCCGATCGAGGTGATCTCGGGCCGCGAGGAGGCGCGCCTGATCTACGCCGGCGTCGCGCGGCTGCAGCCGTCGGACGTGCCGCGGCTCGTCGTCGACATCGGCGGGCGCTCGACCGAGATGATCGTCGGCCGCGGCACGAAGCCGGCGCGAGCCGAATCGTTCCAGGTCGGCAGCGTCAGCCTGTCGATGCGCTATTTCGGCGACGGCCGCTTCACCGACGCCGCGTTCCGCGCCGCGCAGGTCGCCGCCGGCGCCGAGCTCGAGGAAGGCCTCGGCCCGTTCGCGCCGCGCCACTGGCGCGAGGCGCTCGGCGCCTCCGGCACCGTCGGCGCGGTCGCGCAGATCCTCGCCGCCAACGGCATCGGCGCCGGCCGGATCACGCCGGACGGGCTGCGCTGGCTGATGGAGCGCTGTCTCGAAGCCGGCCACATCGACCGGCTCGCAGTCGCCGGGCTGAAGGACGAGCGGCGCGCGGTGATCGGCGGCGGTCTCGCGATCCTCTACACGCTCTCGGCGCAGTTCGGCATCGACGCGCTGCAGCCGGCGCGCGGCGCGTTGCGCCAGGGTGTGATCTTCGATCTAGACGAGCGCCAGCGCGCGACGCAGCCGCGCGGCCACGACCTGCGCGACGCATCGGTGCGCGAGATGCAGCGCCGCTTCATGGTCGATGCGGCGCAGGCCGAACGCGTCGCCGGCGTCGCATCGCGGCTCTTCACGGGCGTGCGTCCGCAGGCGAGCTTCGAGGCCCGGCGCGAGCTGCATTGGGCCGGAGCGCTGCACGAGATCGGAATGATGGTCTCGCACCACGACCACCATCGCCACAGCGCGTACATCCTCGCCCATGTCGACGCGGCCGGCTTTTCGCAAAGCCAGCTGCGCCACATGGCCGACCTCGTGCTCGGCCAGCGCGGCGGCCTGCGCAAGATCGAAGCGAGTCTGGCGCAGGACGAGTTCGCCTGGCAGGTGCTTTGCCTGCGTCTCGGCGTGATCCATTGCCATGCGCGCGGCGACACCGGCGACGCGCCGCTCGCGCTGCGCCGCGACGGCGCGGCCGGCGTGCTCGGCTTCGCGCCGGGCTGGTCCGACGACCATCCGCGCACGCTGCATCTGCTGCGCGAAGAGGTCGACGCATGGAGCCGGGTCGGCGCGTTGCGATTGCAGCTCGACCCCGCGGCCACGACCGGGTCGCGCTGAGCGCCCGGCCGCTTCGACTCGCAATCCGGCGCCGCGGGCGCTACAGGCAGTCGGGCGACTGCACCGCCTGCAGCACGACTTCGGCGACCGCATCGCGATCGCGCTGTCGAAACCACCAGACCGCGCCCTTCTTGATCGTCCACGGCTGCGCGATGCCGGCGACGAGCAGCGCGGCGGCGAAGCCGAGCGTCGGCTGGTGGCCGACGATCAGCACCGGCTCGGCCGCATCGGGCCAGCGCGCCGCCTGCAACAGCGTCTGCGCATTGCCGTCGGGCGCGAGCTCGGCGACGGTCTTGAAATGGCGCTCGAGGCAGCGTGCCGTCTGCTGGCAGCGCAGCGCCGGACTGACGAGCACGCGGGTCGAATGGGCCAGGCGCTGGTTCAGCCATTCGGCCATTCGCTGCGCCTGGCGTTCGCCTTTTGGCGTCAATGCGCGCTCGAGGTCGCTCGCGTCGAACCGTTCGGTCTCCGCTTCGGCGTGACGCCACAGGATCAGATCGGTCATGGTCCCGCGTTGTACAGCGCCATCAACGCCTGCTGTGCCGAAGGGCCTTCGGTGCCGACGCGCACGTAGCTGCCGTCGGACTGCAGCGCCCACGCGTCCTGCCGGTCGTGCAGATACGGCACCAGGCATTCGTCGATGACGCGCTGGCGCAGCGCCGCGTCGCGGACCGGCCACGCGACCTCGATCCGCGCGAACATATTGCGTCCCATCCAGTCGGCGCTCGACAGATAGACCGCCTCGTCGCCCGCCGCGGCGCCCCAGCGAAAGTAGATCACGCGCGAATGCTCGAGAAAGCGGCCGACGATCGAGCGCACGCGGATCCGCTCGGTCGCGCCGGCGATCCCCGGCGCCAGCATGCAGGCGCCGCGAACGATCAGATCGATGTCGGCGCCGGCCCGCGCCGCTTCGACGAGCGCCTCGATAAGCGGCACGTCGGTCAGCGCATTGACCTTGACGACAATGCGCGCCGGCCGCCCGGCCGCGGCGGCCTCGGCGACCTTGCCGATCTGCGCGCGCATTTCCTTGTGCAGCGTGAACGGCGCCTGCAGCAGGCAATGCGCCGGCCGCGAGCGGCCGAGGCTCGCGAGTTGCTGGAACACCGCATCGGCGTCGGCGGTCAGGTCCGGGTCCGCGGTCAGATAGCCGATGTCGGTATAGAAGCGCGCACTCCGCGGGTTGTAGTTGCCGGTCGAAAGATGGCAGTAGCGCTGCAGCCGGCCCGACTCGCGCCGCGTCACCAGCAGCAGCTTCGCATGCGTCTTCAGCCCGACGACGCCGTAGACGACCTGCGCGCCGACCGCCTCGAGCCGCTCGGCCCAGTTGATGTTCGCCTCTTCGTCGAAGCGCGCCTGCAACTCGACGACCGCCATCACCTCCTTGCCGCGCCGCGCCGCGTCGATCAGCAGATCCATCAGCGGCGACTGCGCGCCGGTCCGGTAGATCGTCTGCTTGATCGCGAGCACCGCGGGGTCGTGCACCGCTTCGCGCAGCAGCTGCACGACCGGCTCGAACGATTCGAACGGATGATGCAGCAGCACGTCGCCCGAGCGCAGCCGCGCGAAGATCGATTCCTGCAGCGGCAGCCGCCCCTGCGGCCAGACCGGCTCGTACGGCGGAAAGCGCAGCGCCGGCGCGTCGGCGAGCTCGATCAGCTCGTTCAGGCGCACCAGGTTGACCGGCCCGTTGACGCGGTACAGCGCCCGCTCGGGCAGCTCGAACTGGCGCAGCAGGAATTCGGACAGCTCGGGCGGACAGGTGTTGACGACCTCGAGCCGCAGTGCCGCGCCGAAGTGCCGCGTCGTCAGGCCCGAGCGCAGCGCCTGGCGCAGGTTAGTCACGTCGTCGGCATCGACCTCGAGATCGGAATCGCGCGTGATCCGGAACTGCGAGAACGCCTCGACCTCGCGGCCCGGGAACAGCGCGCCGAGATGCGCGCGGATCACGCTGGTCAGCAGCACGAAGGCCTGGCGTCCGCCGGCGAGCGCATCGGGCAGCCGGATCACGCGCGGCAGCACGCGCGGCACCTTGACGATCGCGATGCTGTTCTTGCGCCCGAACGCGTCCTTGCCGCCGAGCCTGACGACGAAGTTCAGCGACTTGTTCGCGACCTGCGGAAAGGGGTGCGACGGATCGAGCCCGACCGGCACCAGCAGCGGCCGGACCTGCGTCGCGAAGAAACGCTCGACCCAGCGCTGCTGCGCCGGTTCGCGGTCGGCATGACTCAGCACCACGATGCCCTCGGCCCCGAGCAGCGGCATCACGACGGCGTTGAAGACGCGGTACTGCGCATCGATCAGCACATGCGCGCCCAGCGCGATCGTGTCGAGGTCGGCGCTCGAGAACGCCGAGCCGGGGCGCTTCGCGGCCTCGACGCAATCGGCGTAGCGGACCTCGAAGAACTCGTCGAGGTTCGACGAGACGATGCAGACGTAGCGCAGGCGCTCGAGCAGCGGCACGTCGTCGCGCTCGGCCTGCGCCAGCACCCGGCGATTGAACTCCAGGATCGCGCGTTCCCGATTCAGCAGCGCCGGCATCGCGACCGGGTCGCGCGGCGTCGTCTCTCCCATCGGGGGAGTTTACGGACGAATTGCGACGGCTCCGTGACAAGGCGGCGCAGCGCCGCCGTCGCGGCGATTCGCAACGTGCGTGGCATCGGCTCGCCGCTTGTCACGAAGGCTTCATCGTCGCCTGCAACGATGCACGCGTTTCCATGCCATCGAAAGGAAGAGCGATGCAAGTCGAATACTGGCGCTGGCGCTACCGCGACGCCGAAACCGGCCGGATTTGCCGGACGATGTTCCAGATGACCGCTGCGGAAGCGGCCAGGTATCCCGAAGCCGAGCGCATCGAAGGGACGATGCTGCTGCGCGACGTCGACCCGCCGAAAGGCCTCGGCGCGGCGCTGCGGCGCAGGGTCCCTGCGGTTTCGCCCTGAATCGTTCGGCAGCGGACTGCGATCGACGAGCGACCGAGGCGCGACGCGCTCGGACCGCTACCAGAAGGCGCGCGCCTTCGCGGCGCGGGCCAGCGCCTTGCGGCAGCGCTTCGCGCTCGCCGGCAGTTGCGCGCGGAGCCAGCCGACGTTGAACCACGCGGCCGCGTCGCCGCGCCCGGCCGCTTCGCGCGCGATCGCGCAGCCGACGAGCAGATCGACATGGGCACCGAGCGCATCCTGCGCCGGCCGCAGCCGGTTCACGTAGCGCTCGACCGCGGCGGCGTCGTAGAGCGGTCCGACGAGCTCGGCGAGGTAGCGCAGCCGCTTCAGACGCTTGCGCACGCGGTGCTGCGCCGCCTCGTCGAGCCGCTCGAAGCGGCCGGAGCCGCGCTTCAGCCGGCGCTGCAGTTTCGTCAGGCGGGCCGCGACCTCGTGCAGCGGATCGACCGTGGCGCGAGCGTCGTCGTCCGCGCCGCGGGCCGGCTGCAGCACGAAGCAGAGCACGTCGAGCAGTGCGCATTGGAAGCCCTCGGCGCGGACGCATGCGACGGGGTCCGGCGGGTCGTCGCCCGCAGTCGACAGCAGCGGCTGCGGCGAGCCGGCCGCGACGAGCCGGTCGTGCAGCGACTGCGCGACGGTCTCGCGATCGCGCCAGACCCCGAGAGCGCGAAACGCGTCGGCGGCCGCCACCTCCCAGGCGCGCGGCAGGTCCGCGCTCAGCACTGCCAGCTCGCGCGAAGCGGTCCGCATCCGGCGCAGGCCGACGCGGAGCTGATGGATCGTCTCCGCGTCGCGCCCGCCGTTCGCGATCGTGCCCGCGTTCGCCGCGACATGATCAAAACAGGCCCGCATCACGGCCTTCACGATTTCCGCAGCGCGCATCGAGCGATCGAGACGCGGTGCGCTCGCCGTCGCCGCGGCCGCCGCTTCGCCGCGGGCGAGCCGGTCGCCGCGCGCCGCCTTCGATTCGGTGCAGAGCCAGACGCCGTGAGCGGCGACGGCGGCGCGCGCGAATTCGACCAAGGCGCCTGCGTCGCCCGATTTCAGCTCGTATTCGAGCTCGCAGACCGGCAGCGACGCGGTGCCGGCGCGGATCGTCCCATGGTCGAACGCGATCTCGATGCGCGCGCCGGAGCTCTCGCCTTCGACGCGGCGGCGTGTGACGACGCTGGTGCAGACCGGTTCGAGCGCCGCGGCGTCGACGGCCCGGCCGAGCGCCGCTTCGAGCGCGGCACCGGCGGCGCTGCCGCGATGCAGCGCCGGATCGGGCGGCGGCCCCTCTCTGCCCCATCGGCCCGGCCGCCGCACCGTGTCTTCATGCCGTTCGATCGCGCTCGCGCCGGGCGCCTTCAGCGTCTGCTCCCAGACGGCGCCGGTCCGGCGCAGCCGCAGCGAAAGGCCGGCGTCGGCGAGACGCGCGCCCGCGCTGTCGAAGTAGCGCGATTCGATCGAGACCCGCTTCGCGCCGAGGCGGCGCAGCGCCGCGTCGATCGCGGCCGCACGCGCCGGATCGACGCCTGACTTGAGCTCGACCTCGCTCGTGTCGTTCAGGGCTGCACAGCGCTGATCACGTCGCCGAAACCCTGCCAGAGCTGCCCGGTGAAGCGGGCGAGCTGCCCCTGCTGGATCGGGAAGAAATCGTTCGGGCCGGTGTTGATCGACATCCCCGGCAGCAGCAGCGGATTCTTCAGGTTCTTCAGATTCGCGGCCTGCTTCATCACGTTCTCGCGCGTCAGGTCGCTGCCGCACTGCTTCAGGATCTGCACCATCGTCTGCGCGGTGATGTACGCGTACATGTTGCTCGCGTCCTTCGGATCGCCGTCGCGGTAGTAGCGCCCCATGAACGCGCGCCACTCGAGCATCGACGGGTCGTCCTTCCACTGCGGATCGTTCGGATCCTTGTAGTACTGCAAGGTCATCAGCCCGACCGACTTGTCGAGGCCGGCCGGCGTCAGCACCGAGCCGACCGACGCGCTGACGTTGTTGATGATGTGCAGCGGCTTCCAGCCCGAGTCCCAGGCCTTGCGCACCGCCTGCGCGCCGAACTTCGGCGTCGTGATGTCGATGAACGTGTCGGCGCCCGAGCCCTGCAGCGCGATGATCTGCGAATCGACGGTCGGATCGGTGACCTCGTAGGTCGCTTCCTTGACGATCATCTTCGCGCCGGCCGCGCCGA
>JBDTXV010000067.1:0-8941 GCA_040006015.1 Caldimonas sp. | reverse complement strand
GCGTTCAATCTGAGCCAGGATCAAACTCTTCAGTTCGATCTTGAATGTTGCTCAAAGAATTGAAGTGAACTTCACTTCATTGAGCGTTTTAGGTCCATGAGACCTCGGTCCACGATCGCTCGCGAACCAGGCACTCGCCTTCAAACGCCCACACTTATCGGCTGTTAGTTTTTAAAGAGCTCGCCTCGCGGCGCTGCTGATTTCGTTATCAGCGAAGACATCGATTCTGGCATGAATCGGAAGCGTCTGTCAATGGCCGCTTCGCTTGTCCCCATCCTTTTCCGGTCTTCGCAAGAGCGCGTTCTAGGCGCTCCGTGCCGCCGAAGCAGGAATGCGAATATAGCATCTTTCACCAGCGGCCCGCAACGCGCGCCGTCTCACGCAACGATGGGTCGGCGACGCAGCGCTGCGGCTGCCGCGGCAATCGCGGCGCCTGCCGCCAGGGACTCCTTCTCCGGGTCCTCGGCAGCGAGAACCCGCTCGACGGACGAGGACCATGCGCTCGCATCGGCATGCAGGATCCTTTGTTTGATCGCGGCAATCTGCGCCGGATGCATCGAGAACTCCCGAAGCCCCATGCCCAACAGCAACTGCGTAAACGCCGTATCACCGGCCATCTCGCCGCAGACGCTGACGCCCTTGCCGGCGGCGCGCGCTTGTTGAATCGTCCGTGCGAGAAGTTGCAGCACCGCGGGATGCCACGGGTCGTATAGATGCGACACCGCTTCATCGGCGCGGTCGATCGCCAGCGTGTACTGGATCAGATCGTTTGTTCCTATCGAGACAAAGTCGAAATGCCGAAGGAAGGACGGCAACACGAGAGCCGCCGCGGGAATTTCGATCATCGCGCCGACCTCGATATCCACGTAAGGCCGACCCGCCTCCGTCAACTGCTGTTTCGCACGCGCAAGCGCTTCGAACGTGTGATGGACCTCGCTGAAGTGCGCGACCATCGGCAACAGCAGCTTCACCTTGCCATACGCGCTCGCTCGAAGGATTGCCCGCAGCTGCTGCCTGAACATGCCCGGCTCCGACAGACTCCACCGGATCGCGCGCAGACCCAGGGCCGGATTGAGCGCGTGTTCATGCCGCAGCTCGTTGGCGGACATGCGGTCGAGCGGCTTGTCCGCACCGATATCGACGCTGCGGATCGTGACCGGCAATCCGCGCATCGCCTCGACCGCGGTGCGATAGGCCTCGAACTGCTCGTCCTCGCCTGGCAGATCGCCGCCACGATTCATGAACAGGAATTCGCTACGGAATAGTCCGATGCCGACTGCGCCGGCTTCGAGCGCCGCATGCGCGTCGGCCGGCATTTCGATGTTCGCGAGCAGATCGACCGGCTCCCCATCGATCGTGACGGCCGGCCGATGACGGAGCCTCGACAGACGATCGCGCCGCATCTCGCGCTGGCGCTGACGGAAGCGATATTCCTCGAGCACGACCGGCGACGGATCGACGATCACGATGCCTGCATCGCCGTCGATCACGACCCAATCGTCCTGACGAATCAGCCGGCTCGCCTCGCGCGCGCCGACGACCGCCGGAATGTCCATGCTGCGCGCAACGATCGCGGTATGCGACGTCTTGCCTCCGACATCGGTGATGAAACCCGTAAAGACGCTGCGCTTGAACTGCAGCATGTCGGCCGGCGCGATGTCGTTCGCGACCAGCACCAGAGGATCCTCACCGACGAAATCACGGGCGCCGACGCCCGGCGCCGGCGCGAAAGACGACGCCGGACCGCGTTCCATCGCGCGCAACAGGCGCTCGACGACCTGTTCCAGATCGGCCTTGCGCTCGCGCAAGTACTCGTCATCCATTTCGTCGAACTGACGCGCCAACACCTCGAGTTGCGCGGAGAGCGCCCATTCGGCGTTGTAATGCCTCTCGTGGATCCATTGCTTCGTCGCGCCGGTCAACGCCTCGTCATGCAGCAGCATCAAATGGACGTCGAGCAATGCGGACAGTTCGGCCGGCGCCTCTGCCGGCAGGTCGCGCTTCAACGCATCCAGCTCGCCGGCCACTGCGTCACGCGCCGTACGCAGGCGGGCGATTTCGGCCTCGACACGCGCTTCACCGATGAAGTAGTGAGCCACATCGACCCGGCTAGAGGCAACCAGCACCGCGCGGCCGATCGCGACGCCGCGAGACACGGGCAGGCCGAACACCTGGAAGCTCATTCCGGCGATCCTAGCAGCGGGCGCTTCGACCCACTTCGGGAAAGCGGCGGAGCGACCCGAGTCGGCGATCGCTTCCCGCTCAATGCGGCTTTCGGTTCGCTCGGTGCGCCTCGGCGAGCTACTGGCCCTCGCCGAACTTGTCGTCGATCAGCAGAGTCAGCGCTTCCAGCGCGGCCTTTTCGTCGGAGCCCTCTGCTTCCAGCTCCACATCGGTGCCGATGCCCGCCGCAAGCATCATGACGCCCATGATGCTTTTCGCGTTGACGCGCCGCCCGTTGCGGCTCAGAAAAACGTCGCTCGCGAAAGTGCTCGCCAGCTTGGTCAGCTTGGCCGATGCGCGCGCATGCAGGCCGAGCTTATTGCTGATCCTGAGGGTCGCTTTGATCATGTCCGAGAGGCTTGGCCGATTGGGTTTGCGGCCGCGATGTCGCGACCTGCATCACCCCTTGCGTCGCGCCTGCCATTGCGCGCGCGATCACCGCATCGAGCCCCTCGCTCGCATACGACAGCGCACGCCACAGCATCGGCACGTTGACGCCGGCCACGACCTTGACCTGAACCCCGTCGGCCAACCGCTGTGCGACGTTGCAGGGAGTCGCTCCGAACACGTCGGTAAAGACCAATGCTTCGGGACTGCGCACTCTCGCCAGCATTTCGCGCGCACGCGTCTCGATGACCTCGAGTGTCATCTCGGCAGTCACATCGAGCGCTTCGAGCGCGACCTTGGAGTCCGGGAACGCGTGCCCCGCAACCGCCTTCAACGACGATGCGAGTGGGGCGTGCGCGATGATCATCAATCCGGGCATGGCGGCGGATTATCGACAGTTCACGGGCGGCGGTTGAGTTTGAACTGCCGACGTTCTGTCGTACCGCCATAAAAACCACAGGTACGAAAACACGCAGCAGACTGCCAACAACGCAAACGATCCGCGGTACGCCGACACGTTGTTCAATCCGGCCGCGCGAAAAGCGTCGATCGCGACGCCGAGTCCCCACTGCAGCGCGAACGCGCCGCCGAAGATGACGAGGTTGTAGGCCGAAAGCGCGCGCCCGGCCTGTTCCGCGGGAAACGCCTGACCTATCGCCGGCTGGGCGAGCGCAGTGCCTGTGCTCGCGACACAGAACATTGCCCAGTGCCACGCCGTCGCCCGCTCCGCCAGCAACAGCGCGAGCACCAGCGCGACGACGGGCAGCGGCGCGGTCAGGGCGATCAGGCGCTGCGCGTTCCAGCCGCGGGCATACAGACGCGGCACGATCGCGCCCCAGGACAAGAATGCGAGCAGCATCGAAACGTTGATCGCGAAGAGCCCGCGGGCCGCGTCCGCCGGTGGCTGGCCGGCGACGTCGACGAGCCACGGACCGGCCCAGAGCGACTGCACCGCGATCAATCCACCGTACTGGAAGAAACCGAGCGGAGCGAAGCGGCGGAATGTCGGGTGCCGGAAAATCTCTCGGTATCCGGATCCGCGCCGGTCCGCGGCGACTGCCGGACGGATCGCATCGCGCGGCACCTGCCACGCGCCCGCCCCGATCGCCAGAGCCAGCGCGGCGGCGACGAGCAGGAACAGACCGCGCCACCCGACAACCGGCAGCAGCCATTGGACCGGTACCGTCGACGCGACCATGCCGAGCGAACCGGTCATCAGCATCCACGAGTTGGCCCGGATCTGCGCGACCGGCGTATAGAGCCGCCTGAACGTCGTCATCGGCGCCATCAGGCAGGCACTGACGCCGATGCCGATCAACGCTCGCGCCAGCGTCAATCCGAGGAAGCTGCGTGCCGACGCGAACGCGACGCAGCCGACCACCGCGGCGATCAGAAAAGCGATCATCACGCGACGCGAGCCGAAGCGGTCGAGCGCGCTGCCAAGCGGCAATTGCATCGCCGCGAAGCCGAGGAAAAATGCACCGGCCAACAGCCCGAGATCGCCGGCGCTCAGTCCAAGCTCGGCGCTGAAACTCGGTGCCAGGGTCGCGGTCACGCCGCGCAGCAACGCGGAAATGAAATACGCGAACGCGAAGCTCAGAAAGAGCCCTATCGCCGCCCGTGCCGGCAACATTTCTGGATCCGCTCCGACCGGGCCGATGTTCATGGCGCGAATTTCAGATTGGCGATGAAGTTCTCCACTGCGGCCGGCGGCGGAGCGGCGCCGATCACGCTGACCTGATAAATGCGCAGCCCACGCACGAAAAAGACCGCGTGCTCCCGCACGACCGCGCCGTCCGGCATTTTTCCGGAAAGGCGCAGACGCCCGGCGGCACGATTCGGCGTCGCGCCGGCGAGTGGGAACGGCACTTCAAGCGCTTCGGTTGCGCCGACATTCGCGATCGTGGCCCGCCGCAACTCGTCGATCTGGTCGGTGACGCGAGCCGGATCCGATGCCGCGAAATGGCCGACCGCAAATGTGCTGCCTTCGGCACCGCAAGCGACGATCTCCAATTGGACCGTCGCGCCCGCCACCGACACGTCGCGCATGCGGCGTTGCGGGCGGCAGGGGAACAATGCAAGCAGCGCGGCATCGTCGATGCGCACCTCGCGCCAATCGAGCGCAGGCGTGCATGCGACGAGCGCGGCCAGCAGCGGCGCGACGCACCGGTCGAGCGACAGGGCCATCCTTCGATTATCGAGGGCTCGCCGCACGTCCCCTCGCGCACCCGGGCCGCGCCTGGCCTGCCGCACAATCCTCGGCATGGCGAGCGACCCTTCGGAAGAGAATGCCCAGGCTCTTGCGGGCGTGCGCATCCTCGACCTCTCGCGCGTGCTGGCGGGGCCCTGGTGCACCCAGACACTCGCCGATCTGGGCGCAGACGTCATCAAGGTCGAACGCCCGCCGGGTCCCGGTCATGCCGGCGGCGACGACACCCGAACCTGGGGCCCTCCGTTCCTGAAGGACAGTGCCGGTCGCGAGACCAGCGATGCCGCGTACTTCCTCGGCACCAATCGCAACAAGCGTTCGATCACCGTCGACATATCCGGCCCCCAAGGGCAGGCGTTGATCCGGCGCATCGCGATGCAGTGCGACGTCTTCGTCGAAAACTACAAGGTCGGCGACCTGGCGCGCTACGGTCTCGATGCTGCATCGCTCTGCGCGTTGAATCCGCGTCTCGTCTATTGCTCGGTCACCGGCTTCGGCCAGACCGGTCCGTACCGCGACCGCGCCGGATACGACTACGCGGTGCAAGGCATCGGCGGCCTGATGAGCGTGACCGGACCGGGCCGCCACGAGATCGCCGACGATGCGCCCGGAGGTGGCCCGCAGAAGGTCGGCGTCGCGGTCGCCGACCTGTTCACCGGCCTGTATGCGACCGTCGCGATCCTCGCGGCGCTCCGCCATCGCGATCGGACCGGGCAAGGCCAGGCGATCGACATGGCGCTGCTGGACACCCAGGTCGCGATGCTTGCGAATCTCGGCGCCGGCTACCTCGCCACCGGCGTCGCGCCGCAGCGCGCCGGCAACGCCCATCAGAACATCGTGCCGTATCAGGTCTTCGAGGTCGCCGATGGACACCTGATCCTCGCCGTCGGCAACGACGCCCAGTACGCGCGCTTCTGCGCAGTCGCCGACCGGCCAGACCTGGCCCGGGATCCGCGCTTCGCGATCAACGCCGATCGCGTCCGCAACCGCGCCACGTTGGTACCGCTGCTGGCGGCGGTGCTGAAGCGGCGCAGCCGGCAGGATTGGCTCGACGCGCTCGAAGCGGCGAAAGTGCCGTGCGGTCCGATCAACGATCTCGCCGATGTCTTCGCCGATCCGCAGGTCGAGGCACGCGAAATGACCGTCGATCTGCCGCATCCACGGGCCGGCAGCGTGCGCCTCGTTGCGAGCCCGATGAAGCTGTCGGCGACGCCGGTGCGCTATCGCCTCGCGCCGCCTCTGCTCGGCGCCGATACCGATGCGGTCTTGCGCGAGTTCGGCCTCGCTGCCGAGGACCTCGCCGCGCTGCGCCGTGCAAAGGCAATCTGAGCCGGCAGCATGGCCGATTTCGTTCTCGTCCACGGCGCCTGGCATGGCGCCTGGTGCTGGAGGCGGGTTTTGCCGACGCTCTGGTCCGCCGGTCATCGCGCATTTGCGGTTTCGCTCAGCGGCGTCGGCGAGCGCGCGCATCTCGCGCCGCAGTCGGTCACGCTCGACACCCACATCGCCGACGTCGCCGCCGTCATCGAAGCGGAGGAACTGCGCGAAGTGATCCTGGTCGGCCACAGCTACGCCGGTGTCGTGATCACCGGCGTCGCGCAACGTTCGGCAGATCGATTGCGCCACCTCGTCTATCTCGACGCGATCGTGCCGCGTCCCGGGGAAAGCTGGTCTTCTGGACACTCCGAATCGACGCGCTCCACACGGCGCCACGCGATTGCCGGGCACGGCGCACTGCCGGCACCCGATCCGGCGATCTTCGGTCTCGCCGGGGCCGACGCGGCCTGGGTCGCGCGGCGCCAGACTCCGCATCCGGGCGCGGTCTACGACGAGCGGCTCGAGTTCGACGCCGAACGGATCGCGAAGCTGCCGCGCACGTTCATCAGCTGCACCTCCCCACCATTGGCGGCGATCGACGCCTCGCGGGACCGGGTCCGAGACGAGCCCGGCTGGAACCATATCGAGCTTGCGACCGGGCATGACGCGATGATCAGTGCACCGGAGCCGCTGTTGCGTGCATTGCTGGCATTGGCATGAGCGCTTTTCGGCCGACGCGGCGCCGTTTCGTTGCACTCGCAGGTGCGCTCTCGGGCGCGGCGGCCGAGCGCCCGGTCGGCGCCGGAATCCCGGATTTCTACGGACCGGTTCCGGAGCAGCGCCTCGCAGTCGCCCGCGCGGCCCTGCGGCCCCGCTGACGCGAAGTCGGATCAGTCGTGATTTTGTTGCGCCCCGCCCGCGGAGCCGCAGCACGCCGCGCTGGCGCGGCCCGTTGCCGCGAACGACACTCGCAGCGCACTCGCGCAGATCCGAATGAGTTCGACAGGCCCGACCGATCCGATCGGGCGCCGCCCACTCCTGCTTTCTCGACGCGGCGGCAAGAACTTCCGGCAACGCAACGCGGCGAATGATCGAATGGAACGACTGGGACGAATTTCTGCAGCAAAGCCGCCACCGTCCGTGACTCCTGCGCCGGCCGATCAGCCGGGCGCCGAGCATGGCTACGAGCTGGTGGCCGAAATCGGCGCCGAGATCTCAATGCCGTTGAGCTCGGCGCTTGAGCGCATCAACGCGCTGACCGCGACCGGCAAGATCGACCGGGCCGGCCTCCGGGCGCTGCGCGACGAGGTCGAGCGGGCGCGTCAGATCGGCCTGGTCGGCCAGCAACTGAGCCGCTTCGCATCGGGTCGTGTGCGCCAGTCGCAGGAACGGGTACAGCTCGACGAGACGCTGAAAGGCGTGCTTGCGCACCGCGCCCGAGAAATCCAGGCCCGCGGGGTTCTGCTGAAGACCGCGCTGAAACCCGCCGAGGTGGTCGCCGACGTCTCGCTGCTGTTCAGTCTGCTCAACACGACGCTCGACTGGTCGATCGCGAACGCGCAGTCGGTGATCGAATTCGACCTCGACTTCAAGACCGCACCGATCCACGCGCGCATCGTGTGCCGATTTACCCATCGCCGCTCCGATCAGTCCGCGGCCGACGCGGAATTGCCGGCGCGCCTCGATTCGCTGGCCTGGCGGCTGCTCGAGCAGACCGCGTGGACGATGGGCCTGGTCGCGGCACGCCAAGACAAGGGCGGACACACGACTCTATCGATCGAGTTCCCGCGCACCGTCGGCGACAAAGTCGGAGGCCTGACCGCGACCGAAATGGACGACGAGGCGAGCTCGACCAACTCGAAGGCCCTCGCCGGCAGTCACGTGCTCGTCATCGCGGAGCGAAAGGAGCTGCGCGCCGAAATCCGCGCTGCGCTGCGCAACATGGGCCTGTTGATCGACTTCGTCGGCTCGGTCGACGAAGCGGCGCGTTTCTGCAGCGAGGGGCTGCCGCACGCGGTGATCGTCGAGTCGTCGCAGCTCGGCGACCGCTTCACGGCGTTTCGCGAAGAAATCCTGGCCGAGGTGCCGGAATTCGTGTTCGTCGAAATCGTCGAAGAAGCCGGCACCTTCGAAATGTCGGGGCTCAACGGGGCCACGGTCGCGCGCGTCGGCCGCGCGGTGATCGCGAGCTCGTTGTCGGCGGCGCTGATGTTCGAGCTGTCGAAGATCCTCTGAGCGATCCGGCCCGGCGCGCCTGCGGAGCGCCGACCCGGCGTCAGTGCAGCGAGCCGAACACCCTTTGCAATATCGCGCTGCCGGTGCCGACCGGGTCGCTTCGGATCTTGCGCTCCTCTTCGCCGATCATCAGGTACAGGCCGTCGAGCGCCTTGCCGGTGACGTACTGCTCGAGGTTCGCGTCGTCCTTGCCGAGCAGGCCGATGCCGGCCGCTCTGCCGGCGAGCGCGTTGTACTTGTCGGCGAGCGAGACCCGTTCGGTCGCGCGGCGCACGATCGGCAGAAAGCGCTCGCCGAGCCGGACCCGCGTCTTCTCGGCGAAGAAGCGGGTGATCGAATTGTCGCCGCCCGACAGGACCCGCCGCGCGTCGTCGACGCTCATCGAGCGGACTGCATTGACGAGCAGCGTGCGCGCTTCCGGGACGGCCGCCTCGGCGGCCCGGTTCATCGCGGTGACGAGCTCGTCGACCCGGTGTTGCTGGCCGGTCAGCTCAGCAGCTTTGCCGCATCGTTGAGGACGCCAGGTAGCGGGATACGCACCTTAGGATTGCCGAGAAAGCCGTCCGGCCG
>JBDTXV010000066.1:0-8970 GCA_040006015.1 Caldimonas sp. | reverse complement strand
CACGCCGATCGCAGCCGGGGCCTCGGGCTTCAGCGCGGCGACCGCGTTGAGCAGCTGCGACGTGTTCGCAACCGGCATGCCGGCGATCGTCACGACGACGTCGCCCGGACGGATCCCGCCGTTGCCGGCCGGCCCGTTCTGCAGCACGCCGGTGATCAGCACGCCCTGCTTGATCGGCAGATTCAGCGTCTGCGCGATCTCCGGAGTCAGGTCGCGCGGTTCGACGCCGATCCAGCCGCGAATCACGCGGCCCTCCTTGATCAGGCTTTCCAACACCTGGCGCGCGGTGCTGACCGGAATCGCGAAGCCGATGCCGAGGCTGCCGCCGGTGCGCGAATAGATCGCGGTGTTGATGCCGAGCAGATTGCCGTTCGCATCGACCAGAGCGCCGCCCGAGTTGCCCGGGTTGATCGCGGCATCGGTCTGGATGAAGTTCTCGAACGTGTTGATGCCGAGCTGGCTGCGGCCGAGTGCACTGACGATTCCCGCCGTCACGGTCTGGCCGACGCCGAACGGATTGCCGATCGCGAGCACGATGTCGCCGACCTGGACGTTGTCGATATTGCCGAAACTGACCGCGGGTAGCCGCTCGAGCTCGATCTTCAGCACCGCGAGATCCGAATCCGGGTCGGTGCCGACCACGTGCGCCTTCGCGCTGCGGCCGTCGCTGAGCGCGACCTCGATGTCGTCGGCGCCATCGACGACATGGTTGTTCGTCAGCAGGTAGCCGCCGGTCGAGACGATCACGCCCGAGCCGAGTCCGACCTGGCGCTCCTGCGTCTGCCGGCCCCGGTCGCCGAAGAAGAAACGGAACATCGGGTCGTCGTTGCGTGCGTTATGTGCCGGCGCGCGACTCGCGGTAATGCTTACTACAGCCGGCGACGCGCGCTTCGCGGCTGCGCTATAGCTCGAGGCGACGATGCCGCCGACGAGCGCGACCGGTTGCACCGGCGGCGCGAGGGTCACCGCGGGGGCCGCGGCCGAGGTCGGGCTACCGGCGCCGCCGCGCCGCGGCAGCCACTCCGGCTTCAGCGTCGAGACGACGAACAGCAGCGCCACGGCGACCGTGACGGCTTGCGAAAACAGGAGCCAGGTTCTGCGCATCTCGATCGGGCAGCCGGTGCGCCGTGTGTTGCTCGAAGCTGCCGGCGGCAGCGCTTCCGATTATGCGGGGGCGACTCCGCCACGCGCATTTCCGGACGCCGAAATCGCGACAATGCACCGATGCCCGCCTCGACCCTTCCGCTCGCGCTGACGCTCGGCGATGTCTGCGGCATCGGCCCGGAAATCATCGCGAAGTTCTTCCGCGAGCCCGAGGCTGCCGGTTGCCTGGTCGTCGGCGACGTGGCCGCGGTGCGGCGCGCCGCCGAGCTGACCGGGGGCCTGCTCTCGATCGCGGCGATCGAGCGTGCCGACGATGTCTGGCAGGTTCCGGTCCGCTGCGTGCCCGTGTTGCAGGTCGGCGGCTTGCCGGACGATTTGCTCGATGCGCCGATCGGCCGAGTCGACGCGCGCGCCGGCCGCGCCGCCGCCGCGGCGATCGTCCGCGCGGTCGCGCTGGCGCGCGCCGGCGAGATCGGCGCGATCGTCACCGCGCCGATCCACAAGGAGGCCTTCGCCGCGGCCGGCATCGGCTTTCCCGGCCACACCGAGATGCTGCAGTCGCTCGCCGGCATCGCCGGCGCCGAGCCGCCGCCGGTGCGGATGATGCTTGCGAACGACGAGCTGACGACCGTGCTCGTGACGATCCATCAATCGCTGCGCAGCGCGATCGACGCCGTGACCTACGACGCGGTGCTCGAGACGATCCGCATCGCGCACCGCAGCGCGGCGCGCTGGGGTCAGCCCGCGCCGCGCATCGCGGTGGCCGGGCTGAACCCGCATGCCGGCGAGGGCGGGCTGTTCGGCGACGAAGAACTGCGCATCATCGGCCCGGCGATCGCGGCGGCGCGCGCCGAAGGCATCGCGGCGAGCGGGCCGTTCGCGCCCGACACGGTGTTCATGCGTGCGCGCAACGTGCCCGGCCACCCGGGCGAGTTCGACATCGTCGTCGCGATGACGCACGACCATGGGCTGATTCCGGTCAAGTATCTCGGTGTCGAGCACGGCGTCAACGTCACGCTCGGTCTGCCGTTCGTGCGCACGAGTCCGGACCACGGCACCGCGTTCGACATCGCCGGCACCGGCCGGGCCGATCCGGCGAGCTTGCGTGCCGCGGTGCGGATGGCGCGGCGCCTCGGCGGATTGCCCGCGCCGCCAGCGGAAGGCGCGCGGGGCCGATGCGCGCCGATGCTGCCGCGCTGATGTCGCGCCGACGCGCACTAATGCCGCGTCGCCGGTTTCAGCACCGCCAGTTGCTTGCGCGCGCGCTGGGTTGCGCGCTCCATCAGGTAGGCGCTCTCGACCGCGCGCATGCGCCCGGTCTCGCACATCCGCGCGAGCATCCGCGAGGTCATCGAGATCGTCTCGCGGTGCTTGGCGCCGCGCGTGAACAGAAAGAAGCTGCGCCCGGCGCTGACATGGGCGAGGCGGACCTTCTGCCACTGGTCCTTCAGATGCATCTGATACGCGAAGCCGAGCTGGATATGGTCGATCAGCTGCGGACCGTGCGAGGGCTCGGCGGGCTCGCCGGACTCCGACGGCGTCGGCGCGAGCGGCGCGTCCGGATCGGAGGTCAGCACCGCGGTGCCCGATTCGACCGGCTCGTCGGCGCTCAGATCGATATCGACCTTGCCGTCCCAGTCGACCGCGCTTTCCTGGACCAGGCCGACCTGCTCGGCTTCCTCGGGCGTGAAGCGGCGTTCGATCGCCGCCGCCTCGACTTCTGGTAACTCGTCGGACGCCGCCATCGCATCGGTGCCGGGGATCGGGGCGTTAAAGATCGATTCGAGCTGCTTCGCCTTCATGTTGTAGTCGAGCTCGGTCATCGGCGGCGCCTTCAGCGATTCGGCATGCGCGGGCAGCAGCTTCGCGAACAGCTCGCGCTGCGCGGCCTCGGGCCAGCCGATCAGCTGCATCCCTTCGTTCAGATCCTTCATCAGCGGCGGCAACTGCATCAGGAACCTTTTCCTGAACAGCGGCGAGCCTTTCGGCTGGATGCTCATCACCAGATCGCCGCCGACGCGCCGGAATCGCTTCAGGCGATCCGAGTCGGCACCGTCGTGCCGCGCCGCGAGCACCAGGGCCTGGCTCCAGACCTGCGGCAGGAAGTCGGCCAGGTAGTCCGGTAGCTGCAGCGGAGCGAGCGCGATCCGCAATTGCTGCATGTAGCGCTGCTGAATCCGAAGCTCGGACTCCTTCGCTGCGAGCGTGCTGGCCGCGCCGCTCTTCTCGGCCTCGCCTTCGGCCTGCACCGAGATGAAGTTCTCGAGCTCGGCGAGCTTGGCCGAATAGAGCTCGATCTGGTCGAAATCGCCCTCGACGATTTCCTGAACCAGCTGCGCGACCTGGACCAGCAGCTGTTTGCCGGGACCGTCGTCGAAGTCGTCGAACGCGATCGCCAGCGACGCGATGCGATTGATGAAGCGACGGACCGGGTGGCGGCGGGTCGAGAAGAAGGTCGCGTCGTGCAGCGCGACCCGGAGCACCGGCAACTGCAGGCGCGCGATCTGGCGCGCCATCTGAGGCGGCACGCGGGCATCGGAGAGGATCTGGTCGAACAGGCTGCCGACGACTTCGATCACCATGTGATCGAGCTTGCCGCTCGAGGCTTGCATCAGCTCTTCCTGATGCGCGCGGATCAGGTTGACCGCCATCAGCCCCGACAGCTGTTCCATGTCGCTGCCGCGGCCGCTCTGCGTGCCGCCCGCTGCGCCGAGCATGGAGCCGTACCCGGAAGGCGAGAGCCGCGAAACCGGGGCCGGGTTGAATTCGCCGGTGTGACTCGCGACCGCGGTCAGCCGGCGCAGCAGCGTCATCAGCTGAGCGTCGGCCGCCGACGTGGTGCCGGAGCGCGCATCGCCGCGGCCATCGAACGGGGCGGTGCCCGACGACATGTACGGACTGCGCGCCGGATCGGCGGCGCCGTGCGATCCGGATTGCGGACGGCCGACGCCACCGGTTCGCGATGCGCCGCTCGGCCCTGCGATCGATCCGGGGCCGCTGGCCGGCATCGAGTGCATCATCTCGCCGCCCGGACTCGACGGCTCGCCGAGCGCGTACGCGCTGCGCGTCGATGTGCGCTCGTATGGCAGATTCGTGTAGCCGGAGTTGAACCCCGGCAGCTGGTAGCCGGGACCTTCGGCCTGGCGCACCGTCAAGTCGACCGGTTTGACGTTGCGCTGCTGCAGGCCGCGGATGATTTCGGCGTAGCACTCGCCCATCGCACGGGCCATCGCCTGGCCGAGCTCGCGGGCGAGCACCTTGCGGACTTCGGGATTCTCGGTTGCAGCCTCGATGCCCCGGTAGAGCGCGGCGCCGACCACGTCGGCGCGCAGCGGATTGCGGTCTTCGTCGGCCCGGCCGGTCCCGGTGACCGTGCCCATGTAGGCCGCGAGCTCGCGCAATTGCCATTCGCACTCGTGCGAAATCATCTGGCCGATGCGCTCGAAGGTCATCCGCTCCTCGACTTCGATGTCGTCGACGAGGGTCAGGGTCTTCCAGCTTCCGGTTTCGAGCTTGCGCCGCGGCTCGGCTCGCGAGCCGACCTCCTGGACGACCTTCTCGCGCAATGCCGAGTGGAAGGCGCTGCGGAACACGACCAGATTCCGGCGCAGTTCGTCATGCGCCGCGAGGATCGCGTCGCGGCCGACGACCCGGGTGCTTTCGGCGGTGTTGACGCCGAGGCTCTCGCCCAAGCCCGTCGCGACCGTCTCTGCGGTGCTTCGAATCTGGGTCAGCGCCGCGTCGAGCGCGGGATGCAAGCGAGGTTCGGTCGGATTCATCTCGGAACGAGGTCGCGCGGCACAACACGCACCGGCCCGCGAACGAGCCGCGCGGCCGTGCCGCAACGAGTATCGCTCGAAACCGGACCCCGTCGTAGCAGCGGCGCGACGGCAGCCGGCCGCGGATCAGCGCCGCAGCGAGTCGCGAATCTCGCGCAACAGCAGCACTTCCTCGCCGGTCACCGGCGCGTCCGGCGCCGAAGCGCGCCGCAGCCGATTGATCTGCCGGACCATCAGGAAGATGATGAACGCGAGAATCAGGAAATTGATCAGCACCGTGATGAAGTTGCCGTACGCAAAGAGCGGCACTCCAGCCTTCGACAGCGCTTCATAGGTCATCGGGCCGTTGTAGCCCGGCGGCGGATTGGCCAGCGCGACGAAGTGGTTCGAGAAGTCGAGGCCGCCGAAGATGCGGCCGACGACCGGCATCACGAGATCCTTGACGAACGAGTCGACGATCTTTCCGAATGCCGCGCCGATGATGACGGCGACCGCGAGGTCGACGACGTTGCCCTTGACCGCGAACTCCTTGAATTCCGTCGCAAAGCTCATTGGATCAGCTCCCTTCCCGTTGCCGCTCGCAGGCGCCCCTCGTCACGGCAAAAGGGCGGACCGGCGCGCTCGACGCCGCGTCGCAGTATGCCGAGGCGGACGCATGTTTCATAGACTCGACTCGCTTGACACGTCCGCTAGAATTCCGGGTTGACTTTGAATCGATCTGCGGCCTTCGAGGATTTTCATGAGTGAGCAGACTATCGACTCCGGAAAACGCACCTGGATCATCGCATCAGGGTGTGCCGGAGTTGTCGGCGCCGGTTTCGCGGCGGTGCCCTTCATCAGCAGTTTCGAGCCGTCGGAACGTGCACGCGCCGCGGGCGCCCCGGTCGAAGCCGACATTTCTGCACTGAAGCCGGGAGAGAAGCTGACGGTCGAATGGCGCGGCCAGCCGGTCTGGATCGTCCGGCGCACGCCGGAGCAGGTCGCCGAGCTGCCCAAGCTCGATCCGCTGCTCGCCGATCCGAAATCGCAACGCAACGTCGACGAATTGACGCCGACCTATGCGCGCAACGAGGACCGTTCGATCAAGCCCGAGGTGCTCGTCGTCGTCGGCATCTGTTCGCATCTGGGCTGTTCGCCGTCCGACAGGTTCACGCCGGGGGCGCAGCCCTCGCTGCCCGATGACTGGGCCGGCGGCTTCCTGTGCCCATGCCACGGCTCGACCTTCGACATGGCCGGGCGCGTATACAAGAACAAGCCGGCGCCCGACAACCTGCGTGTGCCGCCGCACATGTACCTGGCCGACAACCGGATCCTGATCGGCGAAGACAAGAAGGCCTGAACGCGGCCGCCACGCAGATTTCGGAGAACATTGAATGGCTGAATTCCACCAGGTCCCCGCCGATGCCACGACGGGCCAGAAGCTGCTGAACTGGGTCGACAACCGCTTCCCGCTCTCGAAGCTCTGGAACGACCAGTGGGGCAAGTACTACGCCCCGAAGAATTTCAACTTCTGGTACATCTTCGGCTCGCTCGCGATGCTGGTGCTCGTGATGCAGATCCTGACCGGGATCTTCCTGACGATGCACTACAAGCCGGATGCGTCGCTCGCGTTCGCATCGGTCGAATACATCATGCGCGACGTGCCGTGGGGCTGGCTCGTGCGCTACATGCATTCGACCGGGGCTTCGGCGTTCTTCATCGTCGTCTACCTGCACATGTTCCGCGGGCTGATCTACGGCAGCTATCGCAAGCCGCGCGAACTGCTCTGGATCTTCGGCTGCGGCATATTCCTGACGCTGATGGCCGAAGCCTTCATGGGCTATCTGCTGCCGTGGGGCCAGATGAGCTACTGGGGCGCGCAGGTGATCGTGAACCTGTTCGCCGCCGTGCCCTTCGTCGGCCCCGACCTGGCGCTCTTGATCCGCGGCGACTTCGTCGTCGGCGACGCGACGCTGAACCGCTTCTTCAGCTTCCACGTGATCGCGGTGCCGCTGGTGCTGCTCGGTCTCGTGGTCGCGCACCTGATCGCGCTGCACGAGGTCGGCTCGAACAACCCCGACGGCGTGGAGATCAAGGACAAGCGCGGCCCCGACGGACATCCGCTCGACGGCATCCCGTCGCACCCGTACTACACGACGCACGATATGTTCGGCGCCTGCGTCTTCCTGTTCATCTTCAGCGCGGTGGTGTTCTTCGCGCCCGAGGGCGGCGGCTACTTCCTCGAGTACAACAACTACATCGAGGCCAATCCGCTTAAGACGCCGGCTCACATCGCGCCGGTCTGGTACTTCACGCCGTTCTATTCGATGCTGCGCGCGACGACCGACCTGATGGTCAACGTGCTGTCGGTGATTCTCGCTCTCGCCGCGGTGCTCGGCATCGTCCGCGGCAACTTCCGCGCGACCGGCAAGATCGTGCTGGCGGTCGCTGCGATCGTCGGTGTCGCGCTGCTGAAGACCTTCGATGCGAAGTTCTGGGGCGTCGTCGTGATGGGCGGCGCGGTGATCATCCTGTTCTTCCTGCCTTGGCTCGACCGCAGCCCGGTGCGCTCGATCCGCTACCGCCCGAGCTGGCACAGGATCGTCTATGGCGTCTTGGTGTTCTTCTTTCTCGTGCTCGGCTACCTCGGCTCGCAGCCGCCGTCGACCGCCGGCAACTACATCTCGCAGCTCGGCACGCTGGTTTATTTCGGCTTTTTCCTGTTGATGCCGTGGTGGAGCCGGCTCGGGACGTTCAAGCCGGTTCCGGACCGCGTGACCTTCCACGCCCACTGATGCGAGCGCAGGAATCCAGCATGAAGAAGATCTTCCTCTCGGTGTTGCTCGCGTTCGGTCTGCAGGCCGGCGCATCGGCCAGCGAAGGCTACGCGTGGGATCAATTCCCCGAGCACAAGATGACCGACATGGCGTCGCTGCAGAATGGTGCGCGGCTGTTCGTCAACTATTGCCTGAACTGCCATTCCGCCGGGTACATGCGCTACAACCGGCTGCGCGACATCGGCATCAGCGAAGACCAGATCAAGAAGAACCTGCTGTTCGCGACCGATAAGGTCGGCGAGACGATGAAGGTCTCGCTCGACAGCCGCCAGGCGAAGGCCTGGTTCGGCGCGCAGCCGCCGGACCTCTCGGTCATCGCGCGCTCGCGCGCCGAGGTCGGCAAGGGCAGCGGTTCGGATTACCTGTACACGTATCTGCGCAGCTTCTACCGCGACGACACCAAGGCGACCGGCTGGAACAACCTGGTCTTCCCCGATGTCGCGATGCCGCATGCGCTATGGGAGCTGCAGGGCATGCGACACGCCCATTTCGTGACCGAGAAGGACCCGCACGATCCGTCCCATACCGAGCGCCGCTTCGAAGGCTTCGAACAGATCTCGCCCGGGACGCAGACGCCGCTCGAATTCGACGACTCGGTCGCCGATCTGGTCGCCTACATGCAGTGGATGGGCGAGCCGGCCCAGGGCGCTCGCATCCGCGTCGGCGTCTGGGTGCTGATGTTCCTCGGCATGCTGACGGTGTTCGTCTGGCGGCTCAATGCATCGTATTGGAGAGGCGTGACCTGATCTTGATGACCCGCCGCCCGAAAAGGGTGTCGGGTTTCGTCGGCGGTCGACGGTCGTCGACCGCCGCTTTCCGTTTTCTCTGACACTTGGAGCCCGCAACCATGATGGTGCTTTACTCCGGAACGACCTGCCCCTACTCGCACCGTTGCCGTTTCGTGCTGTTCGAAAAAGGGATGGACTTCGAGATCCGCGACGTCGATCTGTTCGCGAAGCCCGAAGACATCGCGCTGATGAACCCGTACAACGAAGTTCCGATCCTCGTCGAGCGCGACCTGATCCTGTACGAATCGCACATCATCAACGAGTACATCGACGAGCGCTTTCCGCATCCGCAGCTGATGCCGGGAGACCCGGTCGCGCGAGCGCGGGTCCGGCTCTTCTTGTTCAACTTCGAGAAAGAGCTGTTCGCGCACGTAAACGTGCTCGAAGGGCGCGGCATCAAGGGCACCGACAAGCAGCTCGAGAAGGCCCGCTCGCAGATTCGCGACCGGCTGACCCAGCTCGCGCCGATCTTCCTGAAGAACA
>JBDTXV010000065.1:0-8989 GCA_040006015.1 Caldimonas sp. | reverse complement strand
CGCAACTTCTGCAACAAGCTCTGGAACGCGACGCGCTTCGTGCTGATGAACTGCGAAGGCGCCGATTGCGGACTGGCCGAGCACACCAAGGCCGAATGCGCGCCGGGCCAGCCGTTCCACAACTACCTGAGCTTCGCGCCGGCCGATCGCTGGATCACGAGCGAGCTGCAGCGCGTCGAGGCGGCGGTCGAAAAAGGCTATGCCGAATACCGCCTCGACAACGTCGCGAACGCGCTGTACGCATTCGTCTGGGACGAGTACTGCGACTGGTATCTAGAGATCGCGAAGGTGCAGATCCAGGCCGGCGATGACGCCGCGAAGCGCGCGACGCGGCGCACGCTGATCCGCGTGCTCGAGGCCGTGCTGCGCCTGCTGCACCCGATCACGCCGTTCATCACCGCGGAGCTGTGGGAGCGGGTCGCGCCGGTCGCCGGCCGTGTCGCGACCGGCGCGTCACACGGCATCGTCGTCGCGCCGTATCCGCGCGCGCAGCTCGAGCGCGTCGATCCCGGCGCCGACGCGTGGGTCGCGAAGCTGAAAGCGGTCGTCGGCAGCTGCCGGATCCTGCGCAGCGAAATGAAGCTGTCGCCGGCCGCGCGTGTGCCGCTCTATGCCGCCGGAACCGGAGCCGACGCGGCGTTCCTGCACGAAGCGGCGCCGTTGCTGCGCGCGCTCGCGAAGGTCTCGGCGGTCGACGTGTTCGCCGATGCAGCGGCATTCGAGCAGGCGACGCCGGACGCCGCGGTCGCATCGGTCGGCGACGTGCGCCTCGCGCTGCATGTCGAGGTCGACGCGGCGGCCGAGATCGACAGGCTCGACAAGGAGATCAAGCGGCTCGAATCCGAAATCGCGAAGGCGAACGCGAAGCTCGGCAATGCCGGGTTCGTCGCGCGCGCGCCGACCGCCGTCGTCGATCAGGAAAAGCGCCGCGTCGCCGAGTTCACGGCGGCCATGACGAGGTTGCGAGATCAAGCGGCGCGATGGGCGACAAGGCCTTGAGCTCGCGGAATCCGCTCGGCCGCTCGCTCAGGATCTCGTCGATGCGGCGCGCGACGGCCCACGCGCTGCGCAGCCGCGACTCGCGCGTCGTGCTGGCGACCCGCGGCGTGACCTGCAGGGTGTCAATGCCGCAGAGCGGGCGGCCCTCGTCGAGCGCACCGGGCTCGAGGCTGTCGAGCCAGGCCGCCGCGAGGCGTCCGCTCGAAAGCGCCGCGGCGAGCGCGGCCTCGTCGAAGAGTCCCGAGTGCGCGGTGCTGACCAGCACCTGGTCGGGCTTGCAGAACGACAGGAAGCGTTCGCCGAGCAGGCCGTGGTAGCGGCTGAAGTAGTTCAGCTGCACGCACACCGCATCGGACTGCGACAACAGTTCGCGCAGGCCGAGCGGCGCGACCTGCCAGCGCTCCCAGACCGCATCGCTGGCGTGCAGCGAAGGGTCGTAGCCGACGACGCGCGAGCCGAAGGCGGCGAGCAGGTTGGCCATCGAGCGCGCGGCCGGCGCCATGCCGACCAGCCCGACCGTCGCGCTGCCGAGTTCGCGGCCGACCGGCACGCCGTCGCTGCTCGTCACGGGAACGCGGCGCAGCAGCGAAAGCAGCGCACCGATCATGAATTCGGCCTCGGCCTGCGCCGTCGCGGTGACGCTGCGCACGACCTCGACCTCGGCGCGCGCGCAGGCTTCGAGGTCGATGTTCTCGGCGCCGGCACTGACGCGGCCGACCGCCTGCAGCACCGGCGCGTAATGCAAGGCCTGCGCATCGAGCGTGACCGTCGACGGCACGATCATCGCGCGCACGTTGTACAGTGCCCGACGAAACTCACGCGGCTCGAACGCGAGCTCGGGCGCATGCGCCACGCGATGGCGTTCGCGCAGCCACTGCATCACCTCGGCCTCAAACGTATCGACTATCAACAGGTCCATGCGGGCCATCCGTGGGCGTGAGAAAAGCGGGCATGCAGGTTGCCCGTTCGTCTCGTTGAAAAGGATTCTAAAGACATGTCAGTCACGAAAGCGATCTTCCCCGTTGCGGGCCTCGGCACCCGATCCCTGCCGGCCACGAAGGCCCTGCCGAAGGAAATGCTGCCGGTCGTCGACAAGCCGCTGATCCAGTACGCCGTCGAAGAAGCCTATGCCGCCGGCGTGCGCGAGATGATCTTCGTCACCGGCCGGCACAAGCGCGCGATCGAAGATCACTTTGACACGACCGCCGAGCTCGAGCTAGCCCTCGAACAGGCGGGTAAGCAACAGCTGCTCGACGTGGTTCGTGCGATAAAGCCGCACGACATGCACTGCGCCTACGTGCGCCAGGCGCAGGCGCTCGGCCTCGGTCACGCGGTGCTGTGCGCGCGCCGCCTGGTCGGGAACGAGCCGTTCGCGGTGCTGCTGCCCGACGACCTGATGATCGGCAAGCCGCCGATCCTCGCGCAGATGGTCGAGCAGTTCGAGGCGCAGCAGGCGTCGATCATCGCGGTGCAGGAAGTGCCGGCCGAGCACACGCGGCGCTACGGGATCGTCGCCGGCGCCGCGCTCGGCGAGCGCCTCGTCGACATCAGTCGCATCGTCGAGAAGCCGGCGCCGGAGGTCGCGCCGTCACGCCTCGGCGTCGCCGGGCGCTACATCCTGACGCCGCGCGTGTTCGACGAGATCGCGAACCAGCCGCGCGGAGTCGGCGGCGAGATCCAGCTGACCGACGGCATCGCGGCTCTGCTGAAGCACGAGAAGGTCTACGCCTATCGCTACGACGGCCGGCGCTACGACTGCGGCAGCAAGGAAGGCTGGCTGCAGGCCAACGTCGAGCTGGCCCTCGAGCATCCGGAGCTCGGCGCCGACTTCCGCGCCTATCTGCGCTCCCTGTCACTCTGAGCGCAGCGAAGAGTCTCTCGTCAGCGGCGGCGCAGGTGCGCCATCGCGAACCACGCGCTGAAGCGCGAGCTCATGGCTACCTGCGGCGCAGGTAGTGGACGAACTCGTCGTTCGCGCTCGTCTGCTCGATCAGCTCGTTGCCGGTCTGACGCGCGAACGCCTGGAAGTCGCGCACCGAGCCCGGATCGGTGGCGACGACCTTGAGGATGTCTCCGCTCGACATGTCGGCGAGCGCCTTCTTCGCCTTGAGGATCGGCAGCGGACAGTTCATTCCGCGGGTATCGATTTCCTTTTGCGCTTCCATCGTCGTCGTCTCAGTCCACGTCCACTTCCGTCGCGCGCTTGCCTGGCGGCAGCTCCATCCAGCGCGGCTCGATGCCGCGCGAGCGCAGCCAGTCGGCGAGCGCCCGGCCGGTGCCCGCCGGCCAGCAGTTGATCTCGGCCGGTGGGAACAATCGGTACGAGACGAGCTCGGGCGACAGCACGATCTCGCCGCGCGCCGCCGCATGGTAGGCAATGATGACCTGATTCATGCGCAGGAACTCGTAGACGCCGATCAAGGAAAGCGAGTCGACCGTGAGCGAAGTCTCCTCGGCGACCTCGCGAGCGATCCCTTCCTCGGGCGTCTCGCCCGCTTCCATGAAGCCGGTGATGAGGCCGTAGAACTTGCCGGGCCAGGCGGCGTTGCGCGCCAGCAGGATCTGGCCCTCGCGATCGACCAGCTCGATCACCGCGGCGAGCACCGGCGTCGGGTTGTTCCAGTGCGTCCAGCCGCAGGCCGGGCAGCGCAGCCGCACCTTCTCGCCGCCGTCTTCGACCACCGCGATCGGCTCGAGCCGGGTCGCGCAGTTCGTGCAGAACGTGACAGAGACACTCATGCGGGGAAGACGCCGGTCGAGAGATAGCGGTCGCCGCGATCGCAGACGATGAAGACGATGGTCGCGTTCTCGACCTGCGCCGCGACCTGCAGCGCCACCCAGCAGGCGCCTGCTGCCGAGATGCCGGCGAAGATGCCTTCCTCGCGGGCGAGCCGGCGCGTCATCTCCTCGGCGTCGGCCTGGCTCACCAGCACCAGCTCGTCGACGGCCTTCGGGTCGTAGATCTTCGGCAGGTATGCCTCCGGCCACTTGCGGATGCCGGGAATGCGCGAGCCCTCGTTCGGCTGCGCGCCGACGACGCGCACCGCTGCGTTCTTCTCCTTCAGGAACCGCGACACGCCGGTGATCGTTCCGGTGGTGCCCATCGCGCTCACGAAGTGGGTGACGCGGCCGGCGGTGTCCTTCCAGATCTCCGGGCCGGTGGTCTCGTAGTGGATGCGCGGGTTGTCGGGGTTGGCGAACTGGTCGAGCACCACGCCCTTGCCGTCCTTGGCGAGTTGCGTGGCCAGGTCGCGCGCGTACTCCATGCCGCCCGAGCGCGGCGTCAGGATCAGCTCGGCGCCGAACGCCTTCATCGTCTGCGCGCGCTCGACGCTCAGGTCCTCCGGCATGATCAGCAGCATGCGGTAGCCGCGGATCGCCGCGGCCATCGCGAGCGCGATGCCGGTGTTGCCGGAGGTCGCCTCGATCAGGGTGTCGCCGGGCTTGATCGTGCCGCGCTCCTCGGCGCGCCGGATCATGCTGATCGCGGGCCGGTCCTTCACCGAGCCGGCCGGGTTGTTGCCTTCGAGCTTGCCGAGGATCACGTTGCCGCGCGCCGCGTTGTCGGCCCCCGGCATCCGCACGAGACGCACCAGCGGCGTGTTGCCGATCACGTCCTCGACGGTGTTGTAGTGCGGCGCGTTGTCGCTCATGGAGACTCCTCGGGGCATTGTCGCAAAGACTCGCCGGCGACCGTGCCGGTGCAATAATCCGCCCCTTCGATCGACCGCGCCCATCCACCGCCGGAGTGGCGAAATCGGTAGACGCAGCAGACTCAAAATCTGCCGGTGGCAACACCATGCCGGTTCGATTCCGGCCTCCGGCACCAGTGTGGAATCGCTCCACACGGCCGCGGTGCATGGCCGCAATGAACGGCCCGATTGCGCGCCTGCGATGCGGCGACTTCGCGACCGGTGCGAACGTAGACTCCCGGGGTCGCTGTTCCGGACTCCCCGATGCCCCCGCTGCAACCCGTCACCCGCGCGCTGTTGTTGATCAACGTCGCGATGTTCTTTCTGCTGCCGATGCTCGGCCCGGGCGTCTATTCGGCGCTCGCGCTGTGGCCGATCGGCACGAACTTCCTGCCGTGGCAGGTCGTCACCTATTCGTTCCTGCACGGCAGCTTCGAGCACCTGTTCTTCAACATGCTCGGGCTGTGGATGTTCGGCTCCGAGCTCGAACGCGTCTGGGGCGAAAAGCGCTTCCTGCAGTTCTACGCGGCAAGCGTGCTCGCGGCGGCGCTGACGCAGCTGATCGTCACCGCGGTGATGGGCACCGAATACCCGACCGTCGGCGCGTCGGGCGGCCTGTTCGGGCTCCTGCTCGCGTTCGCGCTGATGTTCCCGAACCGGGTGATCCTGCTCTTCTTCGTGATTCCGATGAAGGCGCGCTACCTGGTCGCGCTGTACGGCCTGCTCGAGCTGTACCAGGGCGTCTACGTGATGAATTCGGGCGTCGCCCACTTCGCCCATCTCGGCGGGATGATCGGCGGGCTGCTCGTGATCCGCTACTGGCGCGGGCAGCCGCCGTTCGGAAGGCGTTAGCGCTTCCGCCAACAGGGGATTCGCACGCGGCGTCGCGCACGGCGGCGGCATCGCTCATGCTTGCGTCCGTGCCACAGCAGACGAGGCAGCCATGACCAAGGTCTCGCTCAAGCCGATCACGCGTCTCGCAAGGGTCGAGCTGTTCGTGCTCGCACTCGGCCTCGCGCTCGCCGCGCTGGCGCTGGCCGCGCAAGGCGCCGAGCCGCTGCCGCCGGCCGCCGCGTCGGCCGCGTCCGCGGCGGCGGCGCAGGAACTGGCCGAGCGCACGCGGGCGCTGGCCCGCGCACATGCGGCGGTCGTCGGCGTCGACGTCACCGCGGTCGACGAGGCGGCCTCGCTCGCGACGCTCGGCCGCGAGCGCGAAGGCTCCGGCGTCGTCATCGGCGCCGACGGGCTGGTGCTGACGATCGGCTACCTGATCCTCGAAGCCGACCACATCGACCTCGCGCTGCCGAGCGGCCAGATCGTGCCGGCGCGCGTCGTCGGCTACGACCTCGCGACCGGCTTCGGTCTGGTGCAGGCGCTGACGCCGCTGCACGCCGAGCCGGCGCCGCTCGGCGACTCGAGCGCGTTCTCAGGCGAGGAGCCGCTGTTGATCGCGAGCGGCGGCGAAGACGGCGCGCTCAGCCTCGCGAAGATGGTCTCGCGCCGTCCGTACTCCGGCTACTGGGAGTACCACATCGACGGCGCGCTCTTCACCGCGCCGGTGCGCGTCGATCACAGCGGCGCCGCGCTGTTCAACGCGAACGGCGAGCTGCTGGGCGTCGGTTCGCTGATCGTCGCCGATGCGCTCGGCAGCAGCGAGACGCCGCTGCGCGGCAACATGTTCGTGCCGATCGATCTGCTGAAGCCGATCCTCGACGAGCTGCGCGAGCGCGGAACGTCGCGCGGCAGCAACCGCGCCTGGCTCGGCCTGAACTGTGTCGAGCACGACGGGCACATCCGCGTGATGCGCGTGACCCGCTCGGGGCCGGCCGACGAAGCCGGCCTCGTCCCCGGCGACCGGATCGTCGCGATCGACGGCGTCGCGGTCGACGACCTCGCGTCGTTCTACAAGACCTTGTGGCAGCGCGACGCCGAACGCGAGGTCACCCTCGAAATCCGCCGCGACGGCATCGCGCAGACGCTGACGGCGCATTCGCTCGACCGGATGAAGACCCTGCGGAGACCACAGGGGGTGTAGCAGGGTGTGCTTGGGGTTCCGTCCCCGGCGCGACCGGAGGCCGGCTGACGCCGCGGTGCCGGGTCCAGCCCCGGCACCTCGGCGGTCAGCCAACCTCAGTACCCTCGAGCCCGGTCGATCGCATGCGGTGGCGCCAGGCCGCGCTCGACGCAGTGCAGGCCGGCGACGAATTGCGCCGCGATGGTCTCGGTCGACGGTTGCGCGGCGATATGCGGCGTGATCGTGATCCCGGGAACGTCCCACAGCGGATCGCCGGCCGGCATCGGCTCGTTGCGCTGCACGTCGAGCGCGGCGCCGGCGAGATGGCCGGAGCGCACCGCGGCGATCAGGTCCGCTTCGACGACATGCCCGCCGCGCGCGACGTTGATCAGGTAGCTGCCGCGCGGCATCGCCCCGAACGCGCCGGCATCGAGCAGGCCCTGCGTCTGCGCGGTCAGCGGCAGTGCGCAGACGACGATGTCGCTCGCGCCGAGGATCGCGTCCATCGGCTCCGCCGACGTGCGGCTCCAGCCCCGCACCTCGAAGCCGACCGCGCCGAGCAGCATCGCGACGACGCCGCCCATCGCGCCGGTGCCGAGTACAGTGACGCGGCTGCGCACCGCGGTGATCGGCGAGCGCCGCCACAGCCGCTCGCGCTGCTGGGTCTCGTAGATCGGCAGCGCGCGCGCATGACGCAGCGCCATCAGCACGACGAACTGGGCGACACCGTCGGCCTGCTCGGCATCGACGACGCGCGATACCGGAATGTCCGCGCGGAGGTCGTCGACGAGCAGGTTGTCGACGCCGGCCGCGATCGCGCAGACCCAGCGCAGCTTCGGCATCAGGCCGGCGACGCCGCGTGGCATCTGCCAGCCGAGCACGACGTCGATCCCGGCGAGCCGCGCCGGGTCGATGCCCTTGCGGTACTCGACGAGCTCGTGTTCCGGCGCGAGCGCGCGGATCGCCGCCGCGAAGGCCTCGGCCGGCATCGGATAGGTCAGCAGCAGGATCTTCATCGCACCTCGGCGCGTCGAGGGCCGTCGCCGGGGCCGGCGCGCAGTCCGTCGTCGACGCGAGGGTAGCGCAAGCGCAGCCGCAATTCGCGCACCAGCCGTGTGTTGTCGAGCCGGCGCGATTCGCCGAGGAAGCTCATCGCCATCGGTGCGAAATGACGTTCCGCATCGGCGCGCGCGATCCGCGGCGGCCGCGCCAGACCGTGGATATCGGCGACCAGATCGAAGTAGTCGCCCATCCGCAGCTCGCTGTCGTCGCTGACATTGAGCGCGCGCTGAGCGCGGCCGCGATGCAGCGCCGCGACGCAGGCGCGCGCGAGATCGTCGGCATGGATGTGGTTCGTGTAGACGTCGTCGCTCGCGACGAGCACCGGCGTCCCCCGCGCGATGCGCTCGCGCGGATCGCCGCCGGGCCGGTCGATCGCATAGATCCCCGGGATGCGCAGCAGCGTGACGCGCGCGCCGAACGCGCGACCGAACCAGCGCAGCCGCGTCTCGGCATCGAGGCGGCGGCGCGCCCGATCGGTCGCCGGATTCGGCGCCCGCGTCTCGTCGATCCGGGCGCCGGCACAGTCGCCGTAAACGCCGCTGGTGCTCGCGTAGACGATGCGCCGGACCCGGCTGCCGCGCGCGAGCGCACGCAGCAGGTTCGCGGTGCGCGGATCGGTGCGCCCCGATGGCGGCGGCGGCGCGAGATGCAGCACCGCATCGGCCAGATCGGCGAGCCGCGCCAGGCTCGCCGGCCGGTCCAGGTCGCCGACCAGCGGCAGCACGCCGGCCGCGCGCAATGTCGCGACACGGTCCGCGCTCGACGTCAGCGCGAGCACGCGCCAACGTCCGCGCAGCAGCTTCGCGACTCGCATTCCGACATCGCCGCAGCCGACGATCAGCAAGGTCGGTCGTTTCAGCGGAGTCGGTCGCGACAGGAAGGCCATCGTCATGCGGGCAGAATCGCGGCTCAGTTTAAGAGCTCCCCGACGAATGGCCTTCACCGTCACCTTGCAGCCGAGCGGCCGCAGCTTCAGCGTCGACCGCGACGAACCGATCCTCAGCGCCGCGATCCGCCAGGGCATCGGTCTGCCGTACGGCTGCAGGGACGGCGCCTGCGGCTCGTGCAAGTGCCGGCTGCTCGAAGGCCGCGTGATCCACGGCGCGCATCAGCGCAAGGCGCTGAGCGCCGACGAAGAGGCCGCGGGGCTGACGCTGACCTGCCAGGCCGCGCCGCAGACCGACATCGTGCTCGAGGTGCGCACCGTTCCCGGCGCCGGCGA
>JBDTXV010000064.1:0-9011 GCA_040006015.1 Caldimonas sp. | reverse complement strand
CTGATCTTCGTGCTGAAGACGCTGTTCCTGAGCCTCGCGGTCGCGCTGATCCCGATGACGTGGGCCTGGGCCGGTCCGCGCCGGCGCGGCTCGGCCGCAGGCCGCGAGCTGCAAGTGCTGGTGCGCCTTTTCGTCGTGATCCTGCTGATCGAGGTCGTCTCGCTGCTCGGCAACTACTACTGAGATGAAAGAGCCGATGAGCGAGCCCGTTGCTCCGATCGCCGAACCGCCGGTCTCGACGCCGGTGCCGCATCTCGCGCTGAAGGCGACCGCGCTGCTGGTGCTGATGCTGGTTCTCGTCTGCGGCGCGGCGCTGTACGTGATGGCGGCACGCGGCGTGTTCGAGGCGACCCAGCAGCTGGTGCTGATCGCCGAAGATTCCGAAGGCGTCGTCGCCGGAATGGACCTGACGTTCTCGGGCTTTCCGATCGGCCGCGTGCGCCGGGTCGAGCTCGGCGAAGACGGCAATGCGCGCATCCTCGTCGACGTGCCGCGCGACGACGCGCACTGGCTGCGCACGTCGAGCGTGTTCACGCTGGTGCGCAGCCTGGTCGGCGGGACGAATCTGCGCGCGTTCAGCGGCATCCTGACCGATCCGCCGCTGCCCGACGGCGCGGTGCGCACGGTGCTGCGCGGCGATGCGACCGCGGAGATTCCGCGTCTCGTCGCATCGGCTCACGAGCTGCTGCAGAACCTTACCGAGATGACCGCGGCGAGCTCGCCGCTGAACGAAAGCCTCGGCGGCGTGCAGTCGCTGACCGACAAGCTGAAAGGCCCCGGCGGCGCGCTCGGCGTACTGCTCGGCGGCGATGCCGAGCGCCAGAAGGTGCTCGTGACGCTGGACCGCACCAATGCGCTGCTCGCCCGCCTCGACGGCCTCGCCGCGAAGACCGACACGCAGGTCTTCGGCAGCGCCGGCGTGATGCCCGAAGCGCGCGCGACGGTCGTCGAACTGCGCGGCCTGCTCGGCGACGCGCGGGCGAGTCTGAAGAAGGTCGATGCGGTGCTGCAGGAAGCGCAAGCGGTCGGCGCGAACGCGCGCGCCGCGACGACCGATCTCGGCGCGTTGCGCAGCGAGGTCGACGCGAGCCTGCGCAAGGTCGAGCAGCTGATCAACGAGGTCAACCGCAAATGGCCGTTCGCGCGCGACACCACGATCAAGCTGCCATGACGCGAAGCCGGTTCGCATCGATCGCCTGTGCCGCGCTCGCGGCTGCGCTCGGCGCCTGCGCCGACCGCCCGCCGGCGCCCGACTGGCAGATGAACTCGAAGAGCGCGATCGAGCGTGCGCTCGCGGCCTACCTCGCCGGCGACACGCGCATCGAGGCGCAGGAGTTCGAGCGCGTCCGCGCCGAGATCGCGCGCACCGGCCGGCCGGCGCTGCTCGCGCGGGCCGAGCTGGTGCGCTGCGCGAGCCGGGTCGCGAGCCTCGCGCTCGAGCCGTGCGCCGCGTTCGACGCGCTCGCGGCCGATGCCGAACCGGCCGAACGCGCCTACGCGGCGTATCTCGCCGGCCGCATCGCCGCGGCCGACGTCGTGCTGCTGCCCGAGCCGCACCGCGCGCTCGCCGTTCCCTCGGCGACGCCGGCTTCGGACCAGGCCGCGCTGGCGCGGATGACCGATCCGCTCGCGCAACTGGTCGGCGCCGCGGTGCCGCTGCAGCTCGGCCGCGCCGGGCCCGGCGTCGTCGGCCTCGCGGTCGACACCGCGTCGGCGCAAGGCTGGCGACGGCCGCTGCTGGCGTGGCTGAAGGTCCAGTTGCGCCAGGCCGAAAGCGCCGGCGACGGCGCCGCGGTCGAACGGATCCGCCGCCGCATCGCGCTGGTCGGGGGCACACCGCCCGCGCGGGACGACGCGGTGCCGGCCGCGTCGATCGACGACACGGCTCGGCGCGGCTTAGGATAAGGCTGCCGTCGAATCGGCGAAGGAAGGTTCCATGTCGAAGAAGCTACTCCCCTTGTTGCTTGCGGCGCTCGGCGCCGCCGCGATCGGCACATCGGTCGCCGCGGCCGAAGCGATGCCGCCTGCCGACCCGACGAAGCCGGTGACGACCGCGCGCATCGGCGGCAGTCCGGCCGATGCGGCATTCCGCGCGGCGCAGCAGGAAAGCGCCGCGATGTACCGCGACGCTCGCGCGGCCTGTCGGGCCAAGCCGCGCGAGGAGCGCGGCGCCTGCATGAATGCGGCGCGCAGCGAGCTGAAGCACGCGCAGCTCGAATCGAGGGCCGCTCACGACGCCGCGAAAGGCCGTCCGACGAAACGCTGAAGGCCGACACGGCGCAAGCTGGCGAAGAGGTACGCGCATGGACGTGATCATCGTCGGGGCCGGCGTCGGCGGGTTGACGCTGGCGCTCGCGCTGCAACGCGCCGGCATCGCCGCGCGCGTGTTCGAGGCGTCACCGGAAATCAGGCCGCTCGGTGTCGGCATCAACGTGCTGCCGCATGCGAGCCGCGAGCTCGGCCGGCTCGGCCTCGAGGCCGAGCTGACGCGCCATGCGGTGCTGACGAAGGAAGCGGCGTTCTTTAACCGCTTCGGCCAATTGATCCATCGCGAGCCGCTCGGCCGCGCCGCTGGCTACGAGGCGCCGCAGTACTCGATCCATCGCGGCGACCTGCAGCGCGTGCTGCTCGACGCGTTCGTCGAACGCGCCGGCGCCGCGCGGCTCGCGACCGGCTGGCGCTGCACCGGCTTCACGCAGGACGAGCACGGCGTCACGGTCGCGTTCGACGATCCGCTCAGCGGCGCGGCGCGGCCGGCGCAGCACGGCGATGTCGTGATCGCCTGCGACGGCCTCCATTCGGCGATCCGCAAGCAGCTCCATCCCGACGAAGGCGAGCCGCGCTACAGCGGCGTCAACATGTGGCGCGGCGTGACGCGCTGGAAACCGTTCCTGAGCGGCGCGACGATGGTCCGCGCCGGCTGGCTCAGCCACGGCAAGATGGTGATCTATCCGATCCGCGACGACATCGACGGCGAAGGCACGCAACTCGTCAACTGGGTCGCCGAGATCGAGACCGCGAAGCACCGGCAACGCGACTGGACCCGGCCCGGCGAGCTCGGCGACTTCATAGGCGGGTTCGCGGACTGGCATTTCGACTGGCTCGACGTGCCCGCGCTGATTCGCGCGGCCGACTCGGTGCTCGAATTTCCGATGGTCGACCAGGATCCGCTGCCGTGGTGGACCCGAGGCCGCGCGACCCTGCTCGGCGACGCCGCGCATCCGATGGTGCCGCGCGGCTCGAACGGCGCCGGCCAGGCCATCCTCGATGCGCGCTCGCTCGCCGATCTGCTCGCGAGCGGCGCCGATCCGGCCGCGGCGCGGCGCGCCTATGAAGCGCAACGCCTCGACGCGACGACGCGGGTCGTGCTGACGAACCGCATCAATCCGCCGGATGCGATCATCCGCGAGGTCCACGAGCGCAGCGGCGACAAGCCGTTCGCGCGCATCGAGGACGTCATCAGCCGCGAAGAGATCGAGCGGATGTCGGAGCGCTACAAGCGCGTCGCCGGCCTCGATCACGCATCGCTGGCGCGTGACGACACACTGCCCTGAACCCGAGGAACACGACGATGACGATCTCACGCCGCAGGCTGATCAAGGCCGGTCCCGCACTGGCAGGTGCGATCGCGTTCGCACGCCCGTTGCGCGCGCAGGAGGCCTATCCGGCCGCTGGCCGATCGATCCGAATCATCGTGCCGTTCTCGCCGGCGACCGGTATCGACATCCTCGCGCGCACGCTCGGGCAGAAGCTCGGCGAAAAATGGAAGACCGCGGTCGTCGTCGACAACCGCGTCGGCGCGAGCGGCAACATCGGCACCGAGGCCGTCGCGAAGTCGCCGCCCGACGGCTATACCGTGCTGATGACCGCGAACACGATCGTGCTGAACCGGAGCCTGTTCAAGAAGATTCCGTACGACCCGATCAAGGACTTCGCGCCGATCGCGCCGCTCGCGGTCGCAAGCATGGCGCTGGTCACGCATCCGTCGCTCCACGTGAAGACCGCGGCCGAGCTGATCGCGCTCGCGAAAGCGAGCCCGGGCAAGATCAACTACGGCTCGCCCGGCAACGGCACGCCGCACCACCTCGCGATGGAGCTCTTCAAGCACGAGACCGGGATCGAGCTGACGCATGTGCCGTATCGCGGCACCGGTCCTGCCGTGACCGATCTGCTCGGCGGCCAGATCGGCGCGATGTTCCTGCCGATCCACGTCGCGTTGCCGCAGATGCAGGGCGGCAGGCTCGACATGCTCGCGGCCGGCAGCCGGCAGCGCACGCCGGTCACGCCGGAGATTCCGTCGCTCGCCGAAGCGACCGGCATCAAGAACATCGATGTCGACATCTGGTACGCGGTCTACGCGCCGGCCGGGACGCCGGCCGATGTCGTGACGCGGCTCAACGCCGAATTCAACGCGCTGCTGCGCCAGCCCGACGTGCGCGAGACGCTGGCGAAGCAAGGCCTCGCGGCGACCGGCGGCACGCCGGAGCAGCTCGCGCAGTTGACGCGCGGCGACATGGAGCGCTGGGCCAAGGTGGTCCAGGCCGCGAAGATCGAGGCCGACTGAGATTTCGAAGATCGAGCCGACTGACATTCGAGGATCGAAAGCCGGTCGACACGCGGGGACCCGACCCGGCGCAGTACCCGAGGGCCGAGCGACGACAGCAGGAGACGAGATGGACACGATGACCCCGACCGCCGCGAAATCGACCGCGCCGCCGAAGGAACCCGCGCGCGCCGACCGGCGCCGCTTCTACGACGAGATCTCGAACGCGAACCTGACGCCGCTGTGGGAAGTGCTGCATGCGCTGGTGCCGACCGCGCCGGCGACTCCGTGCGTCCCGGCGCACTGGCGCTACGCCGACGTGCGCCCGCACCTGATGCGCGCCGGCGAACTGATCAGTGCCGAGGAAGCGGTGCGGCGCGTGCTGGTGCTCGAGAACCCGGCGCTGCGCGGACGGTCGTCGATCACGCAGTCGCTCTATGCCGGGCTCCAACTGATCCTGCCCGGCGAGGTCGCGCCGAGCCACCGCCACACGCAGTCGGCGCTGCGCTTCATCGTCGAGGGCCGCGGCGCCTACACCGCTGTCGACGGCGAGCGCACGACGATGCATCCGGGCGACTTCATCATCACGCCGAGCTGGACCTGGCACGACCACGGCCACGACGCCGACGGCCCGGTGGTCTGGCTCGACGGACTCGACATCCCGCTGATCCGGTTCCTCGATGCCGGCTTCGCCGAGACGTATCCCGAAGCGGTGCAGCCGGTGTTGCGCCCGGAAGGCACGAACCGGGCGCGCTGGGCCGCGAACATGGCGCCGCTGCGCCACGACATGCCGCACGGCGCGACGTCGCCGGTATTCAGCTATCCGTACGAGCGCAGCCGCGAGGCGCTCGCGACGCTCGCGAAGAGCGCGCCGATCGATGCCTGGGACGGCGTCAAGCTGCGCTACGTGAACCCTGCGACCGGCGGCGCGCCGATGCCGACGATGGCGACCTTCATGCAGTTGCTGCCGGCCGGATTCCGCTCTCTGCCGAGCCGGCAGACCGACGGCGCGGTCTATAGCGTCGTCGAAGGCAACGGACGCGCGATCGTCGGCTCCGGCGCGAACCGGCAGACGTTCGAGTTCGCGCCGCGCGATCATTTCGTCGTGCCGTCGTGGCACCCGCTCGAGCTGCAGGCGCGCGACGAATGCGTGCTGTTCAGCTTTTCGGATCGACCGGTGCAGCATGCGATCGGCATCTGGCGCGAGGAGCGCCTGGCCGCGTCGGCCGCGTGAGAGGCCGATGAAGATCGGCGTGATCGGCGGCGGCCCGGCCGGCCTCTTCTACGCGTACATGATGAAGCGCGCCGAACCGGCGCACGCGATCCGCGTCGTCGAACGCGATCCGGAAAACGCGACCTACGGCTGGGGCGTCGTCTTCTCCGATGTCGCGCTCGCGTTCGTGCGCGAGATCGCGCCGGAGCTGTACGCGGCGATGACGCACAACCAGGAGGTCCACGACGCGATGGCGGTCGTCCATCGCGGCACGCAGGTCACGCTCGCGCACAACGTGTTCCACCGGATGGCGCGCATCGATCTGCTGCGCGCGCTGCACGAGCATTGCGCGCAGGTCGGCGTCGCGGTCGAATTCGAGCACAGGGCCGACGACATCGGCGAATTCGCCGACTGCGATCTGATCGTCGCCGCCGACGGCGCGAACAGCACGATCCGGACGCGCTACCGCGAGCATTTCGAGCCGGCGCTCGACGTGCGTCCGAACTTCTTCGCGTGGTACGGCACGACGCGCCTCTTCGATCCGCTGTCGCTGATCTTCCGCCAGAACGCCGACGGCCTGCTGATCGCGCACACCTATCGCTACAGCCGCACGCACAGCACCTTCCTGGTCGAGTGCGACCCGGCGACTTTCGACGCGGCCGGCCTCGACCGGCTGTCGGAGGCGACCGGCCTCGCGTATTGCGAGCAGGTTTTCGCCGAGGATCTGCAGGGCCGCCCGCTGCTGTCGAACAAGTCGACGTGGTTCCGCTACACGATCGTCAAGAACCGCAACTGGTCGTGGCGCAACGTCGTGCTGCTCGGCGACGCGCTGCGCACCGGCCATCCGTCGATCGGCTCCGGCACGCGGCTGGCGATGCAGGATGCGATCGCGCTCTTCGACGCGAGCCGGAAATTCCCTAACGACGTGCCGCAGCTGCTGGCCGAGTTCGAGCGCATGCGCCGGCCCGGCTCCGATGCGCTGCAGGCCGCGGCGATCAAGAGCACCGAGTGGTACGAGAACTTGGGTCCGAAGATGCGGCTCGACCCGATCTCGTTCGCGTACGACTACCTCGTGCGCAACGGCCGCGTCGCCCATGCGCAGGTGCGCGAGCGCGATCCGGCGCTGGCCGCGGCATACGAGAAGCTGCATCCAGAAATTGCGGCGTCGGGAGCAGGCGATGCTTGACGGCTGCGTGCCGTGGCCGGAGGACCTCGCGGCCCGTTACCGCGACGCCGGCCTGTGGGAAGGCCTGACGATCTTCGAGATGGTCGAGCGAACCGCCGCGCGGATGCCCGAGAAGATCGCGGTCGTCCACCAAGCGAGCCGCGTCTCATACGCCGCGCTCGTTGCGAATTCGTCGCGGCTCGCGGACGGCTTCTTCGCGCTCGGCATCCGGCCGCTCGACCGCATCGTCGTGCAGCTGCCGAACGGTCTCGATTTCGTCTACGTCTATCTCGCGCTGGCCCGACTCGGCGCGATCCCGGTGATGGCGTTGCGTGCGCACCGGCATGCCGAGGTCCGCCACTTCATCGGTGCGTCGAGTGCTGCAGGCTATGTCGTCGCCGATGTGATCGGCAGCTTCGACTACCGCGAGATGGCCGACGAGATGCGAGCCGCGTTTCCGGCACTCCGCCATGTCGTCGTCGCAGGAGAGCCGCATCCGGGACAGGTCGCGCTGAGGTCGCTTTACGATGCGTCGCCGGACGCCGGCGCGGCGCCGCTTCCGCGACCCGATCCGGGCGAGGTCGCGACGATGCTGCTGTCGGGCGGCACGACCTCGATGTCGAAGCTGATCCCGCGCACGCACGACGACTACGTGCTGAACGCGCGACTCTGCGCCGCGGCCGCCGGCTTCGATGCGCGCACCGTGCTGATGGCGATCCTGCCGCTCGGCCACAACTACAACCTCGCGTCGCCGGGCCTGCTCGGCGCGTTCCGCGTCGGCGCGACATTGGTCGTCGCCGCCAGCACCGACACCGAAGAAATCTTCGCGCAGGTGCAGCGCGAGCGCGTCACGGTGATCGCCGCGGCGGTGCCGCTGATCTCGAACTGGCTCGCGGCCGGCGTTGCGAAACGCCACGACGTGTCGTCACTCGAGATCGTGCAGAACGGCGGCGCCCGGCTGCCGCCGGAGCTGCGGGCGCGGCTGCGCAGCGAATTCGGCTGCCTGCCGCAGGAGATCTACGGCACCGCCGAGGGCCTGATCAACATGACGCGGCGCGACGACGCCGACGAGGAACTGCTGCACAGCTCCGGCGCGCCGGTCTCCGACTTCGACGAGATCAAGGTCGTCGGCGACGACGATCGCGAGGTCGCCGACGGCGAGCCCGGCGAGCTCGTGACGCGCGGACCGTACACGATCCGCGGCTATTACCGCGCGCCGGAGAAGAACGCCGAGGCGTTCCTGCCCGGCGGCTGGTACCGGATGGGCGACATCGTGCGGCGGCGCGGGCGCCATGTCTATGCCGAAGGGCGGCGCAAGGACCTGATCAACCGCGGCGGCGAGAAGATCAACTGCGACGAGATCGAAAGCCTGCTCTACACGCATCCGAAGATCAAGGTCGTCGCGCTGGTCGCGATGTCGGACCCGGTATTCGGCGAGAAGGCGTGCGCCTGCGTGATCGCGCAGCCGGGCGAGACGCCGACCTTGCCGGAGCTCGTCGCTTTTCTGCGTGCGCAGCGGATCGCTGCGTTCAAGCTGCCCGAGCGGCTCGAGCTGATGACGGCGTTTCCACTGAGCCCGGTCGGCAAGATCCTGAAGCGCGAGCTGCGGGAAATCGTCGAAGGAAGGATCGCCGGCGGCGCATAGAAAAAAGACGGTTCGGGGTATCTCCCAGACTGGCGCAACGGCGGTTCGCAGGCGCATCATCGAAGGGTTCGGCGCATTCGCGATCAACCTGCAAGGAGACTCGATATGGCAAGCGGCAAGCAGCACGTGGTGCTCGTCACCGGTGGCATGGGCGGCCTCGGCGAGACGATATCGACCAAGATGGCCGACGCCGGCTACAAGGTCGTCGTGACCTACTCGCCCGGCAACACCAAGCACGCCGAGTGGGTTTCGCAGATGAAGACGAACGGCTACGACATCCTGGCGGTCGCCTGCGATGTCGCCGACATCGATTCGTGCACGCGTGCGGTCGGCGAAGTCCAGGGCAAGGTCGGCGCGATCGACGTGCTCGTCAACAACGCCGGCATCACGCGCGACATGACCTTCAAGAAGATGGACAAGGTCAACTGGGATGCGGTGATGCGCA
>JBDTXV010000063.1:0-9022 GCA_040006015.1 Caldimonas sp. | reverse complement strand
TCGCGATCCAGGCCGATACGCCCGAGCTCGCGCAGGACAACGAGTTCACGGTGCTCTCGCACTTGCTCGCGGCCGGCAGCGCGCATCGCCTGCAGGATCGCGCCGGCCGCGACGAGGAGCTGCGCCGCGCGCTCGACCTGTCGCATCGCAGCCTCGCCGCGCGCCCGGCCTGGGAAGGCGCGCGGCTGCTCGCCGCCGAATGGGCGCTCGAGGACCGCGATGCGCCGCGCGCGCTCGAGCTGCTCGACGCGCTGCCGACCGGAGTCGCGCGACGCACGCATGCGCTGCGCCTGAAGTTGCAGGCGGCGAAGCTCGGCGGCCAGCCGCACGATGCGCTGAAGACCGCGCGGCTGCTCGTCAAGCATCAGGGCTTCTCGAAGGTCGCGGCGCAGGGCCTGTTGCGCTCGCTCGCGTCCGAATCGCTCGCGCAGGCGCACGACCTCGACCAGCTGCGTCGGACCTGGCTGCTGTTCGATCCGGTCGATCGGCGCGATCCGTACGTCGCATCGTGCGCGGCGGCGCGCGCGATCGAGCTCGGCGCGCCCGATGAAGCGCGAGGCTGGTTGCGGCCGTTCTGGGATCGGCTCGGCGAGCTCGGCGAAGACGGGCGCAGCGTCATCGCCGAAGCGTTCGTGCGCGCGGTCGCCGGTCTCGGACCGGAATGGCTGCCGCGTCTCGAAGCCGCCGCGCAGGCCTTTCCGCGCGACGGCGCGATCGCGCTCGCGGTCGGCATCGGCCTGGCGGAACGACAGCTCTGGGGCAAGGCGCGGCGCCTGCTCGAGCAAGCCGGCGCGGACGACGGCCTTTCGAACGCGATGCGCCGAAAAGCCTGGGTCGCGCTTGCGCGTCTGGCGCAAAGGGACGGCGACGCCGCGCGCGCCGCGCAGTGCTACGAGGCCGCGGCACGGCTGCCGTGAAGTCGCGCTGATATACTGCGCGGCTCAGCGGCTGTAGCTCAGTTGGATAGAGTACTTGGCTACGAACCAAGGGGTCGTGGGTTCGAATCCTGCCAGCCGCACCAGTCAAAGCAAGGGGTTACCGAGAGGTAGCCCCTTCGTCTTTTGCGACGAGCTTCGCTCGCTCGTGCGCAATCCCGTCTTCGGCTGTCGCGACGGCATGCACGGGCTCGACTCGACCGGGTTCGAGCGGAGCGATCAAGCCGCGTGCTGAAGCGCTTCGGGCGAGGGGCTGTCCGGCCAGAGCGCGTGCGGGAATCCGTTCAGATGAAACGCCGGGATCAGCCATTCGCGCTGTCCGATCGTCGCATCGGGCGCGACTTCGAACTCGGCCAGTGAAAACGCGAACGGCGCGCCGATGAAGATGACCGCCTCTCCGGGGTTGCGCGTCTGCGGCGGTCGATCGGAAAGACGAATCAGGTGATCCCCCTCGCCGAAACCGTGACTCGCGATCTGCGCAGCGATTTCTCGCGATGCGCTGTGATACAGCACCATCTTTCCCCTTCCAGGCACGGTGACTTCGCGTAGGTCGATCAGCAGCTTCAGTGTAGGCGGTCCCCTACGCTGCCGGCAAAAATCTTCCGGTCGATCCAGGGGGTTATGGCGCAGTTTCGACCGGCACGATCTGCTCGATCAGCGCTGCACCGTCGCTGAGCAGGAAGTCCTTGAACGCCTGCGCGACCGGGGGCAGGCGCTTGGTGCGCCGGTGCACGACGTACCAGTGCAGCATCAGCGGAAAGCCCTCGACGTCGAGTGCGCGCAGGCTGCCGTCGCGCAGTTCGCGGCTGATCGTATGCGCCGAAAGGAAGCTGACACCCATCCCGGCGATCACCGCCTGCTTGATCGTCTCGGTGCTGCGGATCTCCATCGCGATGTTGATGCCTCCGAGATCGCCGCCGAAGCCTTCCTTCATCGAGTGCCAGGTGTCCGAGCCTTTTTCGCGGACGACGAACGGCTCGCGCATCAGTGTCGCCAGCGCTATCTTCTTCTTGCCGACCAGCGGGTGACCGGGCGCTGCGACGATCAGATATGGATGCGGCGCGAACGGCTGATTGACGGTGTCGAGATCGGGCGGCGGCCGCACCATCACCGCGAGGTCGGTCAGGTTGTCGGCAATGTGAGCGAGCAGCTCTTCGCGGTTGTGAACCGTGAAATTAAGCGTGACGTTGCGATGCCGGCTCGCGAACGCGACCAGCAGATGCGGAAAGAAATAGTCGCCGGCGCTGATCACGCCGACATTGAGCTTGCCGCCCGAGACACCGTTGAACTGCGTCATCGCGTGCTCGGCGGCTTCGAACTGCTGGATGATCGCGCGGCTGATCTGCAGTAGCTCGGTGCCGGCCGGCGTCAGGTAGATCTTCTTGCCGAACTGCTCGAACAAGGCGTTGCCGGCGTGCTCCTCGAGCTTTCGGATCTGGGTCGAGACCGCGGGCTGCGTCAGATGAAGCTCTTCGGCCGCGCGCGAAAAGCTCAGCAGCCGGGCGACCGCCTCGAACACCTTCAGCTGGCGCAGCGTCGCGTGCTTCATCTCCCGCGCGAGCGACGGCGCATCACGGCTCAGGCGATCTCGAGCAGCCGGACCTGCGCGTGCTGGTCCTGCATCGTCCGCGCCAGCAGCTTGACCAGCGAATAGACCGTGTCGATGTGCGGCGTCGGCGTTTCGGTGAGGCGCGCGAGCTCGACCACCGAGCCGACCAGCGCATCGATCTCCGGGGCGCGTCCGGCTTCGATGTCCTGCAGCATCGAAGTCTTGTGGCGGCCGACCTTCTCGGCGCCGGCGATGCGCTTCTCGAGCGAGACTCTGAACTCGATGCCGAGCTTGTTCGCGACCGCTTGAGCCTCGCGCATCATCGCCGCGGCGAGGTCGCGCGAAGGCGGGTAGTCGCAGATATCGGACAGCGTCGAATGCGACAGGCTGCTGATCGGATTGAAGGTCAGGTTGCCCCACAGCTTGAGCCAGATTTCGGCGCGGATGTCGGCGAGCACCGGCGCCTTGAAGCCGGCCCGGATCAACGTCGCCGAGACGCGGTTCACGCGCTCGCTCGACGTGCCGTCGGGTTCGCCGACCGGGAAGCGGTCGCCTTCGACGTGCTGCACGACACCAGGCGCGACCAATTCGGAAGCCGGATAGACGACGCAGCCGATCACGCGTTCCGGAGTGATCGCGGCGCAGACGCGGCCGTCGGCGTCGACGCTGCGCACCGTGCGGCCTTCGAACGGGCCACCGTGCTTGTGGAAATACCAGTACGGAATGCCGTTCTGCATCGTCACGACGACGGTCTCCGGTCCGAGCAGCCTCGGCACGTCGCTCGCGACCGCTTCGACCTGGTGCGCCTTCATCGCGAGGACGACGATGTCCTGCGGGCCGGCGCGGCCGTAGTCGTCGGTGGCGCGGACGTTGCGGGCGACCTGGCGCGTGCCGTCGTTCGCGATCAAGGTGATGCCGTGCTCGGAAATCGCCGCGAGATTCGCGCCGCGCACGACGAAGGTGACGTCTTCGCCGGCCAGCGCGAGTTTCGCGCCGACCAGGCCGCCGATCGCGCCGGCACCGATGATTGCGATTTTCATTTCATGCACCCAGTTCGCCGCCGACGGTTTGCGACCAGTCGAAATATCCGGACGGGACGTGGCCCGGGGCATTTTTGCGTTTGCGCTGGTGCGCTTCTTTCTTCTGCCCGATCACGTCGGCGAGAAACGCCGAGTCGTAGGCCTTCAGCAAATGCGGCTGGTGGGTTTCGAGATAATGGTGGATATATTCTCGCGGGCTGCCGCACTGGCTCGACAAACGGTCGAAAGTATTGCGGTCCCAGTGCCATCTGAAACCGAGCTCGTAGAAAGCCGCGTTATAGGCGTCCAGCTCGGTTTCGTCGTCGTGGTACTCGATTCGGTCGGGGTTCGGCATCGATTTTCTCCAGCAGCTTCGTCGGGGCGAATAGCCATTCGCGGCATCGAAGTGTGAATTTAGGCGAGCCGAACGATAATTGATAATCAAACTATTTTATTCGATCCATTCGCCTTGAATTATAGGTCACCGTCGGGCGTTTCGCGAGATCGACGCCGAAACGAAGACGGGACGCCGCCGCGTCCCGTCTCGAGCCGAACCCTGCGCCCGATTCAGTCGGAGCGTTCCATCTGGGCCCGGCGCATCGGCCGCAACACGAACCACGCCATCAATGCGGCGACGCCGTTCATCACGCTCGCAACGATGAAGACCGCATGCCAGCTCCCGGTCGACGCGGCGAGGACGCTCGACAACGGCACCAGCAGCGACGCGGTGCCTTTCGCGGTGTAGAGCAATCCGGCGTTCGCGGCCGCGAACTTCGAGCCGAACGTGTCGGCGCAGGTCGACGGGAACAGGCTGTAGATCTCGCCCCACGCAAAGAACACGAGCCCGGTCAGCAGCACGAAGGCGACCGGATCGTGGCCGAACTTGTACAGCATCAGGATGCCGATCGACTCGAGGCCGAACGCGATCAGCATCGTCATCTCGCGTCCGATCTGGTCCGAGACCCAGCCGAAGAATGGCCGCGTCAGTCCGTTCAACACGCGATCGATCGCGAGCGCGAACGTCAGCGCCGGCAGGATCAGTCCCATGATGTTCACCGGGACGTCCATGATCTTGAAGTCCTTCGCGATCGGCGCAAGCTGCGCGGTGGCCATCAGGCCGCCCGCAGCGACCATCACGAACATCGCGTACATGACCCAGAACACCGGCTTGCGCATCACCTCGGTCGGGCTGTAGTCGCGCTTCGTCTGCTGCACGCGGATTGCGGAAAGCGCCGCAGACGTCTTCAGATGCTCCGGCGCGCGGACCAACGCCCACGACAGCAGGAACACGATCAGGCCCTGGCCGATGCCGAAGTAGAGGAACGCCGCTTCGTAGCCGTGCGACTTGATGTACGCCGAGATCGGGATGATCGTCAGCGCCGAACCGGCGCCGAAGCCGGCCGCGGTGAGACCGGCGGCGAGGCCGCGTCGATCGGGGAACCACTTCAATGCATTGCCGACGCAGGTGCCGTAGACGGCGCCGGCGCCGATGCCGCCGACCGCCGCGGCGATGTAAAGCAGCGTCAGCGTGTCTGCGAACGAATTGAGGACCCAGCCGAGGCCGCACAGGATGCCGCCGACGAGCACCACCGGGCGCGGGCCGAAACGGTCGACCAGATAGCCCTCGATCGGGACGAGCCAGGTTTCGGTCAGCACGAAGATCGTGAACGCGACCTGGATCGCGGCGCGGCTCCAGCCGTGCTTGTCGGCGATCGGATTGACGAACAGGGTCCAGCCGTACTGCAGGTTGGCGATCATCGCCATGCAGACGATGCCCATCAGCAACTGGCCCCAGCGGAAATACCGATGCCGCTCGGTGCCGGCGGATCGGTCGGGGAGCGGGGATGCGACTATCGGTTGATCGATCATTGAGGCCGTCCTTTGTCTCTTTGCAGGCACGTTGGAGAGCGTCGAATCGGCTGAAGGCACCAGGCCCTGCCGGTGTGGAGCCGCGGTCCGTGCGCACCTGATTCGAAGGTGGGCCAATGTCGGACGCTTCGCCCGAAAATCCCTTGATCCGAGTCAATTTCCGAAAAATCCGGCGTGCTCGTTGTCCCTAATGGGGTCGCTCCAACGTCCGGCAGTCGGCGGGGTCGGAACTTGATCGGCGAGCGCCGACCGCGGCCTGCCGCGCATCATCGTCGTTGTCGCGGACAGTGCAACGGCAGCAGCGCGGCACCGTTGCCGCCGCGGACAGCGCAGCGACGCGGCTTCGCTTGCGCCTAAGGCCGACGCGCGACGAGATCGATCTCGACGCGCGCGCCTTTCGCCAGACCGCTGACGCCAATGCAGGTTCGCGCCGGCTGCCGGCCTGCCGCGAAGTAGCTTGCATAGACAAGGTTCATCGCATCGTAGTCTGCATCGAAGCGGGTCAGGAAGACGCGCGCCGAGACGACGTGGTCGAAGCCGAGGCCGCAGCCGCGCAGCACCGTCTCAAGATTCTTCATGACCTGGTGGGTCTGCGCCGCAATGCCTTCTGGGTAGGGCGTCTCGATCGAGGTCGAGGCGAACGGCATCTGGCCGGTGACGAAGACCCAGCCGTCGGCCTCGACCGCATGGCTGAACGGCGCGACCGGGTCGGGCGCGCCGGCGATCATGTGGTGGATCGGAAGCATCAAGATTGCACCTCCTGCGAGTCCGCGAACCGGAGCGCGCGCGGAGGATCGATGATACGGAGACGCTCCGGCGGCGCGTCTTTTCCGGGCCCTGCGCCTGCGCGCCTCGGCGCGAACCTCGTCCTACGCGCGCATGCGATGGCGGCTGATTAACGCGCCGTCGCGCCGCGGCAGACTCGGCCGAGACTTGGCGCTTGGCCGGCACGGGGTCGCCGGCGCCCGCGCATTCGCACCAGCGCCCCGAAGGCGGCATTCATGTCGACGATCTCCAAGCGTGCTCTCGTCCTCGTTTCCCTGCTGCTGGCCGGCGGCACTGCGCAGGCCGCGAGATGGCCGACGGCCAGCGTATGGATCCGCACGACGACAACGCCGCGAGCAAGACCCTGCCGCTCGGCACCACCGCGAAGGTGACGAACCTCGAGACCGGGCAGAGCGCGACCGTGACGATCCAGGACCGCGGGCCTTATGTCAAAGGCCGGATCGTCGACCTGTCGCCATCGACCGCCGGAAAGATCGGCATCACGAAGGGCGAGGGCGTCGCGAAGGTCGAGGTCGCGCCGATCGCGGTGCCGCAGCCGGACGGCAGCGTCAAGGCCGGTGTCGCGGTGCAGGAACCGCGGACGGACGGAGCGGTGTTCGACAAGAGCAGGAAGTAGCTCGTGACCCGCGCTCCGGGGTCTGCCGATCGTCAGGCCGGTCGACTGGCATCGGCCCAGCCGGCGAGCAGTCGCGCGCCGATGTCGAGCTTCGCGCTGGCGAGGCCGGCGAGCGAATGCCCGTCGGACGAAACATCAGGGCGGCACGGTCCGACCGGTTCGAACAGGTCCGCAAGCGACGGCGGGATGAAGCGCGTCAGCGAACCGTAGACATGCCGGTCGCCGGAACCGGCCTGCTGCGAGACGTAGAAGCGCTGCGGCACCAGCACGTGCAGATGCTGCTTCGCGCGGGTCAACGCGACATAGAGAAGGCGACGCTCCTCTTCGATCTGTGTCGCGTCGCCGGTCGCCATGTCCGACGGGATGCAGCCGTCGACCGCGTGGAGCAGGTGTACCGCCTGCCACTCCATCCCCTTCGCCGAATGGATCGTCGACAGGGTCAGGTAGTCCTCATCGAGCAACGGCGGCCCCGATTCGTCGCTCGTCGCCGCCGGCGGATCGAGCGTCAGATCGGTCAGGAACTGCTGGCGCGTCGGTGCGCCGTGGGCCATGCGCGCGAGCTGCACGAGATCGGCCTGGCGCACGCGGGCGTCGTCGTGCAGGCGCTCGAGGTGCGGTTCGTACCAGCGGTGGGTCAACTGCAGTTCGTCGGGCCAAGCGCTCGTTCGGGCGCCGAGCACGGCCAGCAGCTGTGCGAGCTCGAGCCAGTCGACGCGCGCCGCCGATGGCGGCTCGAAGCGCTGCAGCTCGGCCGCCGGGTCGGGCGCCGCATCCATCGCATCGAGCAAGCGCTTCGCCGTCGCGGCGCCGATCCCCGGCACCAGTTGTGCGACGCGGAATCCGGCGAGGCGGCTGCGCGGGTTCTCGGCCCAGCGCAGCACCGACAACACGTCCTTGACATGCGCCGCTTCGAGGAACTGCAGCCCGCCGAACTTGACGAACGGAATGTTCCTGCGCACGAGCTCGAGTTCGAGCGCGGCGCTGTGATGCGACGCGCGAAAGAGCACCGCCTGTGCCTTCAGTTTCAGGCCGGCCTCGCGATGCTCGAGCACGCGGTCGGCGACCCAGCGCGCCTGCGCCGCATCGTCTTCGACCGTGACGAGTTGCGGCCGGTCGGACGACGCGCGCTCGGTCCACAGGTTCTTCGGATAGCGCTCTTCGGCGAGCGCGATCACCGCGTTCGACACATCGAGGATCGGTCGGGTCGAGCGGTAATTGTGCTCGAGCGCGATCACGCGCGCCGGCGGCTCGAAGCGGCGCGGAAATTCGAGGATGTTGCGGACCTCCGCGGCGCGAAAGCCGTAAATGCTCTGCGCATCGTCGCCTACTACGGTCAGCCCGCGCCCGTCGGGCTTCAGCCGCAGCAGGATCTGCTCCTGCAGGCGATTCGTGTCCTGGTATTCGTCGACCAGCACATGGTCGAAGCGCGCCGCGACGTGCGCGGCGATCTGCGCGTCGCCCATCATCTGTGCCCAATAGAGCAGCAGGTCGTCGAAGTCGAGCACGGCCTGACGCTGCTTCTCGGCGACGTAGGCGGCGAACAGCCGCTGCAGATCGGGCCCGTGCTGCGCGCACCACGGATAGCTTTCGAGCAGCAGCGTGTCGAGCGCGGTCCGGCTGTTCACCGCGCGCGAGTAGATGCCGAGGCAGGTGCCCTTTTGTGGGAAGCGGTTCTTCGATCGCGTGTCGCCGAAACCGAGCTCGTGGCGCGCCAGACCGATCAGGTCTTCGGCATCGCCGCGGTCGAGGATCGTGAACGCCGGACTCAGGCCGAGATGCGGCGCGTAGTCGCGCAGCAGCGCGGCGCCGACGCTGTGAAAGGTTCCGGACCACGGCATCGTCGGCATGCGCTGCGTCGAGGCGAGCCCGAACGCACGATGCAGCGCGCGTCCGACCCGGCTCTCCATTTCCTTGGCGGCACGGCGCGAGAACGTCAGCATCAGGATGCGTTGCGGATCGGCGCCGGCGAGGACGATCCGCGTGACGCGGCTCGCCAACGTCAGCGTCTTGCCGCAACCGGCGCCGGCGATCACGAGCAGCGCCGGGCCGCGGTGCCCCGCCGCGTCGATGCCGTGCTCGACCGCATCGCGCTGCGCTGCGTTGAGCGTCGCGAACGGGTCGTCGCGCGAGGGCGGGGAGGGCATCGGGTGCGGGAGAGTAGGAACGGTCGTCGGAGAACGATACTGTATATTCATAAGGGGTATCCGCTTAGCTCCAGTCAAGCTAGGATCGGCGGATGGAAGTCCAG
>JBDTXV010000062.1:0-9042 GCA_040006015.1 Caldimonas sp. | reverse complement strand
CGCTCGTGCTGAAGCCGGAGAAGGACGCGAAGCTGCGCGTGCTGCGCTGGAGCCGCTTCGTGCAGGGCGATATCGACGCGTACATGGTCAACGTCAAGAAATTCACCGACAAGACCGGGATCGAGGTGCGCGTCGACAACGAAGGCTGGGAAGACGTGCGCCCGAAGGCGGCGGTCGCGGCCAACACCGGTGCCGGGCCGGACATCATCCTGTCGACCAACGACGACGCGAACCTCTACCCCGACAAGCTGCTCGACGTCACCGACCTCGCCGATTACATCGGCAAGAAATACGGCGGCTGGTATCCGGCCGGCCAGGCCTACATGCGCCCGGATGGCAAGAAGTGGATCGGCCTGCCGCTCGGTGCCTCCGGTTCGATGATGGTGTATCGCGAGAGCATGCTCAAAGCCGTCGGCTTCGATAGTTTCCCGAAGGACACCGACAACTTTCTGAAGATGATGAAGGCCCTGCACGCCAAGGGCACGCCGGGCGGCATGGCGCTCGGCAACGCGACCGGCGACGGCCTGTGGTGCAACTGGCTGGTCTGGGCCTTCGGCGGCAAGCTCGTCGACCAGAACAACAAGGTCGTGATCGACAGCCCCGAGACGCTGAAGGCGCTCGAGTACGGCAAAGAGCTTTATTCGACCTTCATTCCGGGGACCCTATCTTGGCTCGACCCGAACAACAACAAGGCCTTCCTCGACGGTCAGCTCTCGGTCACGAACAACGGCATTTCGATCTACGTCGCGGCGAAGAACTCGACCGACCCGAAGCTGAAGGAAATTGCCGCCGACATCCAGCACTCCAACTTCCCGATCGGGCCGGTCGGCGTGCCGACCGAGTCGACCATCTTCTTCAACCAGATGATCATGAAGTACACGAAGTACCCGCAAGCCGCGAAGGAGTTCTTGCGCTTCATGATGGAGGAGGAGCAGTTCGGGGCGTGGTTGACCGGCGCACAAGCCTACATCGCGACGCCGCTCGACGGGTACGCCAAGCTTCCGGTCTGGACGGGCGACCCCAAGAACACGCCATACCGCGACGCCGTGAAGAACATGCGCCCTGCGGGGTACGCGGGCAAGCTCGGCTACGCGTCGGCCGGCGCTGCCGCCGACTTCATCGTCATCAACATGGTGGCCGAGGCGATCAGCGGTTCCAAGACGCCGAAGGAGGCGATGGAGCGGGCGCAGAAACGCGCCGAGCGCTACTACAAGGTCTGAGGCCGGACGCACCGTCCGACCTCTCGCCTCGTTCCAGGAGATCGAGCCGCCCCACAGCGGCTCGATCCCAATCGTGAAGGCATTTCCCGTGCTCGAGAAGCTCCAGAACAACCGAAACGCGCTCGGCCTCATTTTCATGTTGCCGGCGGCTGTGCTGTTGCTGCTGTTCCTGACCTATCCGCTCGGCCTCGGCACCTGGCTCGGCTTCACCGATGCGAAGGTCGGGCGTCCCGGGCATTGGGTCGGACTCGAGAACTACCAGTTCCTGTGGGGCGACAGCGTCACGCGGCTCGCGCTCTTCAACACGCTGTTCTACACCTTCGTCGCGAGCGTGCTGAAGTTCGTTCTGGGCCTCTGGCTCGCGCTGCTGCTGAACCGCAACATCCGCTTCAAGACCTTCTTCCGCGCGGTGATCCTGCTGCCGTACATCGTGCCGACCGCGCTCTCGGCGATCGCGTTCTGGTGGATTTACGACGCGCAGTTCTCGATCATCAGCTGGGTCCTGATGAAGATGGGGCTGATCGACCGCTACATCGATTTCCTCGGCGATCCGTGGAACGCGCGCATCTCGGTGATCGTCGCGAACGTCTGGCGCGGCGTGCCGTTCGTCGCGATCACGTTGCTCGCCGGGCTGCAGACGATTTCGCCGTCGTACTACGAAGCTTCGGCGATCGACGGCGCGACTCGCTTGCAGCAGTTCCGCCACGTGACCTTGCCGCTGCTGACGCCGATCATCGCGGTCGTGATGACGTTCTCGGTGCTGTTCACGTTCACCGACTTCCAGCTGATCTACGTGATCACGCGCGGCGGCCCGCTGAACGCGACCCACCTGATGGCGACGCTGTCGTTCCAGCGCGCGATCTCGGGGGGCGCGCTCGGCGAAGGCGCGGCGATCTCGATCGCGATGGTGCCGTTCCTGCTCGCCGCGATCCTGTTCAGCTTCTTCGGGCTGCAGCGCCGCGCCTGGCAGCAGGGCGGAGCCGACAAATGAGCGCTGCCACGGAAACCACCGATACCAGCGGGATGGCGTTTCTCGACACGCGGCTGCGCCGCGCGCTGACCGTCTACCTGCCGCTCTTCGTCTTCGTGATCGTGCTGCTGTTCCCGTTCTACTGGATGGCGATCACGTCGGTGAAGCCCGACCACGAGCTGCTGTCGCGCGAGGGCAATCCGTTCTGGGTCCATGCGCCGACGCTCGCGCACTTCAAGAAGCTGCTGTTCGACACCGCCTATCCCGAATGGCTCTGGAACACCGTGCTGGTCTCGGTCGTCTCGACCGCGTTCTCGCTCGCCGCTTCGGTACTCGCCGCGTATGCGATCGAGCGGCTGCGCTTCAACGGTGCGAAGCACGTCGGTCTGGCGATCTTCCTCGCCTATCTGGTGCCGCCGTCGATCCTGTTCATTCCGCTCGCCGACGTCGTCTTCAAGCTCGGCCTGTTCGACACGCGGATGGCGCTGATCCTGACCTATCCGACCTTCCTGATCCCGTTCTGCACCTGGCTCTTGATGGGCTACTTCCGCTCGATTCCGTTCGAGCTCGAGGAGTGCGCGCTGATCGACGGCGCGACGCGCTGGCAGATCCTTACCAAGATCGTGCTGCCGCTCGCGGTGCCGGGGCTGATCTCGGCCGGAATCTTCGCGTTCACGCTGTCGTGGAACGAGTTCATCTACGCGCTGACCTTCATCTCGTCGTCGGAGATCAAGACGATCCCGGTCGGCGTCGTCACCGAGCTGGTCGAAGGCGATGTCTATCACTGGGGGCCGCTGATGGCCGGCGCGCTGTTCGGCTCGCTGCCGGTCGCGTTCGTCTATTCTTTCTTCGTCGAATACTACGTTTCGGGTCTGACCGGCTCGGTCAAGGAATGACCTGAGGAGGGTCGCCAGATGAGCGAAGCAAGACCGAGGAAGAGGCCCGAGGAACTGCGCAGTCACCAGTGGTTCGGGCGCCAGGACCGCGACGGCTTCGCGTACCGCAGCTGGGTCAAGGGCAAGGGCGTGCCGGACGACCAGTTCGACGGCCGGCCGGTGATCGGCATCTGCAATACCTTCAGCGAGCTGACGCCCTGCAATTCGCATTTCCGTACGCTCGCGGAGCAGGTCAAGATCGGCGTCTACGAGGCCGGCGGCTTTCCGCTCGAGTTCCCGGTGATGTCGCTCGGCGAGACGTTGCTGCGTCCGACCGCGATGCTGTACCGCAACCTCGCGAGCATGGACGTCGAGGAATCGATCCGTGGCAATCCGATCGACGGCGTCGTGCTGCTGATGGGCTGCGACAAGACGACGCCGGCGCTGGTGATGGGCGCGGCGAGCTGCGACCTGCCGACGATCGGCGTATCCGGCGGGCCGATGCTGAACGGCAAGTGGCGCGGCCAGGAGCTCGGCTCCGGCACCGGCGTCTGGAGCATGAGCGAGCAGGTCCGCGCCGGCACCTTGAAGCTGCAGGACTTCCTCGAGGCCGAGAGCTGCATGCACCGCAGCCACGGCCACTGCATGACGATGGGCACCGCGAGCACGATGGCCAGCATGGTCGAGGCGCTCGGCATCGGCCTACCGGGCAACGCCGCCTATCCGGCGGTCGACGGCCGCCGCAACGTGATCGCGCGGATGGCCGGGCGCCGGATCGTCGACATGGTGCACGAGGACCTCGTGCTGTCGAAGATCCTGACGCGCGAGGCGTTCGAGAACGCGATCCGCACGCTGGCCGCGATCGGCGGCTCGACCAACGCGGTGATCCATCTGATCGCGATCGCCGGGCGGATCGGCGTCGAGCTCGCGATCGACGATTTCGACCGTCTCGCGAGCGAGCTGCCGTGCCTGCTGAACCTGCAGCCGTCGGGGGAGCACCTGATGGAAGACTTCTGCTACGCCGGCGGCCTGCCGGCGCTGATGAAGGAGATCGCGCAGCACCTGCATCTCGATGCGATCACCGCGAACGGGCAGACGATCGGCGCGAACATCGCCGATGCGCAGAACTTCAACAGCGACGTGATCAAGACGGTCGCCGCGCCGTTCAAGGACAAGGCCGGCATCGCGGTGCTGCGCGGCAATCTCGCGCCGCGCGGCGCGGTGATCAAGCCGAGCGCGGCGACGCCCGCGCTGATGCAGCACAAGGGCCGCGCGGTCGTGTTCGAGAACTCCGACGACTTCCATGCGCGCATCGACGACGAAGCGCTCGACATCGACGAGAGCTGCGTGATGGTGCTGAAGAACTGCGGCCCGCGCGGCTACCCGGGGATGGCCGAGGTCGGCAACATGCCGCTGCCGCCGAAGGTGCTCAGGAAGGGCATCACCGACATGGTCCGCATCAGCGACGCGCGGATGAGCGGCACCGCGTACGGCACCGTCGTGCTGCACACCGCACCGGAAGCGGCCGCCGGCGGACCGCTCGCGATCGTGCGCGACGGCGACATCGTCGAGCTCGACGTCGCGGCGCGCCGCATCCATCTGCACATCAGCGACGAGGAGCTGGCGCGGCGTCTCGCCGACTGGAGGGCGCCGCAGCCGCGCCTCGCGAGCGGCTACTGGAAGCTCTACGTCGACCATGTGCTGCAGGCCGATCAGGGCGTCGATCTCGACTTCCTGGTCGGCAAGCGCGGCGCCTTCGTTCCGCGCGACAACCACTGAGGCTCTCGCGCGCGAGCCGACGCGGGCTTGATCCGGATGCAGCGGCTGCTTGCGATCGATTGGGGCAGCTCCGCGTTGCGCGGCGCGCTGCTCGACGACCGCGGCAACGTCCTCGATCGGCGCGAGATCGCGCGCGGCCTGCTGACGATTGCGCCGGGCGGCTTCGGCGATGTCTTCGAGGCCCATTTCGGCGACTGGATGCGGCGGCCCGATACGCAGTGCCTGATGGCCGGCATGGTCGGCAGCAAGCAGGGTTGGATCGAAGCCGACTATTGCCGCTGTCCGGCCGGGCTCGACGAGGTTGCGCGCGCGCTGGCCCGCGTTTCGGCGCAATCCGCCGGGACTGCGCACGGCTTCGCGATCGTTCCCGGCATTGCTTGCGAGCACGACGGCCGACCCGACGTGATGCGCGGCGAGGAAGTCAAGATCTTCGGCGCGCTCGATCTGCTCGGCGTCGGCGACGCGGTGCTGCTGCTGCCCGGCACGCACAGCAAATGGGCCCGCGTCGTGCGTGGTCGCATCGAGAGCTTCTCGACCGTGATGACCGGCGAGTTCTATGCGCTGCTGCGCAAGCATTCGATCCTCGCGCGGACGCTGCCCGAGGCCGACGGCGCGCTCGACGAGGCGGCGTTCGACCTGGGCATCGACCGCGCGGTCGAAGGCTCCAGCCTGATGCAGACCGCGTTCAGCGTGCGCACGCTCGCTCTCTTCGAGCGCATGCCGGACGCGGCGCTGCCGAGCTATCTCTCCGGGCTCGTGATCGGCGAGGCGCTGCGCTGCGAGCCGCTCGACGCCGTCGCATCGGTGATCGTCATCGGCGCGCCGGCGCTTGCGCAGCGTTTCGAGCGCGGGCTGCGGCGGCGCGGTGTCGCTGCGCGAACGCTCGGCGACGAGGCGGCGTGGCGCGGCCTTTGCGCGATCCATCGGCACTCGGTTTCGTTGCAGCGATGACGGTGTCGAGCGCGAACCGCGCCGCGTTCGAGACTGCGATGCGCGCGCTGCCGCTGGTCGCGATCCTGCGCGGCGTGACGCCGGCCGAAGCGGTCGACGTCGGCCGCGCCCTCGTCGACAACGGCTGGAGCCTGATCGAAGTGCCGCTCAATTCGCCGGCGCCGCTCGAGAGCATCGAGGCGCTCGCGCGCGCCTTTCCCGCGGCGACGATCGGTGCCGGTACCGTGCTCGGCGCCGACGCGGTGCGCGCGGTCCACGCGGCCGGCGGGCGCATGATCGTCGCGCCGAATTTCGACGCCGCGGTCGTGCGCGAATCGGTACGCCTCGGCATGGTCTGCCTGCCTGGCGTGCTCAGCGCGACCGAGGCGTTCGCGGCGCTTGCCGCCGGCGCGACCGCGCTGAAGCTCTTTCCGGCCGAGATGATCGCACCGGCCGCGGTCAAGGCCCTGCGTGCGGTGCTCGATTCGCAGACCCGGCTGCTGCCTGTCGGGGGGATCACGCTCGACGACATCGCCGCATTCCGCAGCGCCGGTGCCGACGGCTTCGGCGTCGGTTCGAGCCTGTACAAGCCGGGCAACGACGCCGCTGCCGTCGGCGCCAATGCGCGCTGCTGGGCCGCGGCATGGCGGGCCTTGTAGCGTTGCAGCGACGGCAGGAACCGGCCTACTTGCGTGCGGCTTGTCGGCCGATGGGTGGCGAACGGGGTTTCTGGGAACGTTCTCCGATCAGTAACTGCAGGAGACATCCGATGATGAAAACACTGCTCGCCACCGCACTCGTCGCCGCTTCGCTCGGCACCGTTTCGATCCCCGCCAGCGCCGCACCGTACGGCGGCATCCGGGTCGACGTCGCGCCGCCTGCGCCGCGCGAGGAACGGATGCCGGAGCCGCGCCGCGGTTATCACTGGGTTCCGGGCTACTGGAACTGGAGCGGCCACCGTCACACCTGGGTCGCCGGCAACTGGATCCGCGAGCGTCGCGGCTACAAGTATGCCGAGCCGAAGTGGGAACAGCGCGAAGGCAAGTGGGAATTGCAGCGCGGCCGCTGGGCCCGTGGCGACCGTGACGGCGACGGCGTTCCGAACCGGGTCGATCGCCATCCGAACGATCCGAGGCGTCAATAAGTCGCTCGAAGTCTCGGGCGACCTTTAGAAGCCCGACCCCGGCGTTTTCAGGAACCCGATCTCCTCGGTCGTCGACAGGCGGCCGAGGATTTTGTTGCGATGGGGAAAGCGCCCGAAGCGCTGGATGATCGCGTGATGACGCTGCGCATAGTCGAGCGAGCTCGCCATCTCGGGCACCGCGTCGACCAGTCTCTTGCAGAGACGCAACGACTCCTGCTGCATCGCCAGTCCCTCCGCATGCTCGAACGGCAGGTAGACGAAGGCGCGCCGGACCGGCGCGAGCGCTTCGTCCTGGCGCGCGCCGACCATCGCCTGCGCTGCGGCGAGCGCGCGTGAGTCGCCGGCGAATGCACGCGGCGTGTCGCGGAACGCGTTGCGCGTGAACTGGTCGAGCACGATCACCTGCGCGAGCGCGCTCTCGGGCGTCGCCGCCCAGCCGTCGAGCTCGCCGCGCAGACCGCGCTCGATCAGCGCGCCGAAATGCGCGGCGATCGACACATCGAATTGCGGATCCTTGCGGAACCACTCGGGCCGCGTCGTTCCGTGCATCGTCGCGCCCGGGGCACCGAACCAGAAGTCGAGCACCCGTTGCGCCTCTGCAGCGTCGGCCGGATCGAGCGGCGCCATCGTTCAGGTCTGCAGCGCGTGCGTCGCCGGATGACGCTGCATGTAATCGCGCGCATACGGGCAGAGCGCGCGGACTTTCAGGCCGTGCGCCTGCGCGTGGTCGAGCGCGGCCTGGACCAGCGCGGCGCCGATGCCGCGTCCGCCGAGCGCGGGTGCGACCTCGGTGTGTGTCAGCTCCATCACGCCGCCGTCGATGCGGTATTCGGCGACGCCGATCTCGCCGTCGACGCGGGTTTCGAAACGGTGCTGTTGCGGGACGTGCTGGATCGTGATCGGCATCGAGGCTCCTGATTTGTTCGTCGATGCGCGATTCTCGGCGCTGCGCAGTCAAGCGCCTCACGCGTTCAGGCGCAGCGGGACGATCTCGATCGAGCGGGCGCCGTCGCCGATCCAGACGGTTCCGTCCTGCACGCTGATCTGCAGCTGCATGCTGCGTTGCGCGAGCTCGGCGAGGGCCTGCGCCTCGCTCGCGGCGATCTGCCAGACCGCGATGTTGCGAACGCGGGTCAGCTTGGTCGCGATGCCGCTCCACCAGATCGGCGCGCTTTGGCTGTAGCTGACCACCGTGACGCGCCCGGCGCGCCCGCTGGCCTTCAGCAGGCGCCGCTCGTCGGGCTGGCCGACCTCGATCCAGTGGACGATCTGGCCGGTCAGGTCCTTGTGCCAGAGCTCGGGCTCGTCCGGATCCCACAGGCCCTTCGCGAAGTCGAGCGTGCCGCCGTGCGAATCGGCCGGCACGTTCAGCGCATAGGCGAGCAGCCGCACCATCATCCGTTCGTCGGTTTCCGACGGATGGCGCGCGAGCGTCACCGCGTGGTCGGCATAGAGCCCCCGATCCATGTCGGCGAGCTGCAGCTGGGCTTTGAAGATGGTCGCCTTGAGGGCCATGGCATGCCGATCGGACGCAACGCGCGATTAGAGCAGAGGCCACAATCGCCGCTTCGATTCCGTCGAGACGCAACGCCATGAGCATGAAGAAATCGGACCTGGACAAGAACCTCGGCATGAAGATCGGCGGCAAGATGAAGGCCGCCGCGATCCCGGCGCGCTTCGCGCAGGAAGCCGGCGCGGTCGTCGACAAGCGCGAGCAGCGCCGCCTCGATGCGGCCGCCGGGCTGGTCGCTTTCGCATGCAAGCTGCCGGCCGATCTGGTCCGCAAGCTGCATGAACGCGCCGCCGCGAATCCGGGCGGGCTCAACGCGGTGATCGCCGACGCGCTGCAGAAGGGGCTGCGCTGAGGCGCGCGATCGTGCCGATCCGCGCATGCCCCCAGCCGCGCGCGATCCGGCAGTGCAGGGCATCATTGCGGCGATGCCGTTCGCGAGCGGCGCGGAGCGTTCATGCCATCTGAAGACTTCGACCTGTTCATCATCGGCGCCGGCAGCGGCGGCGTTCGCGCGGCCCGCCTCGCGGCGCAGCGCGGCGCGCGCGTCGCGGTCGCGGAGGACGCCGCGCTCGGCGGCACCTGCGTCAACCTCGGCTGCATTCCGAAGAAGC
>JBDTXV010000061.1:0-9189 GCA_040006015.1 Caldimonas sp. | reverse complement strand
CATGATGAAGTCCGACGGCATGAAAAAGGACGACGGGATGATGAAGAAAGACGGCATGGCCGCGGAGCCGATGAAGAAGTAAGCCGATCCGGATTCGTCCTACAGCCCGGTCGCGCCTCGCCCGACCGGGTTTCCGTTTGCTCGATGCTTCAATCGCGGCTTGCCCAACGGGCCCCCGACATCAGAAGGCATCGCCATGACCGACAAGACCGAAAACCGCAAGCTCCTCTGGGAGATGATCAAGGACACCCGGTTCGGGATGTTCACAACCCGGCACGGCAACGGCCATCTGCATTCGCGGCCGATGACGACGCAGAACTCGAAGCTCGATCAGGACGACAGTCTGTGGTTCTTCATGTCCAGGAAGGGCGATTCGGTCGCCGATCTCGAGGCCGATCCGACCGTCAACGTCGCGTATGCGAACCAGAGCCGCGACAGCTATGTCTCGGTCTCGGGCGCCGCGAAGGTCGTCGACGATCTGGCGAAGAAAAAACAGCTCTGGAACAAGATGACCGAGGCCTGGTTTCCGAACGGACCGACCGATCCGGATCTGGCGCTGGTCCAGGTGCTGATCACGCACGCGAACTACTGGGACGTCGAGAAAAGCAAGGTCGTCCAGCTCTACGAGATGGCCAAGGCGTTCGCGACCGGCAAGCCGCCGATCGACATGGCCCGGCATGGCGAAGTGCGAATGAAGTGACTGTCGACGGCGCTTCGCGCCGCGATCTCGCCGCGAGGATTTGCCCCCGGCTCAGAATCGTCACCAGTGCAACTGCCGGGAGCACGTGGTGATGCAGTCGATTTCGCGCCGACAGTCATTGAGCGCCCTGGCCGGCGCGGCCGCTTTCGCGTGCCGCCCGGCGCTCGGTCAAAGCGCGCCGGCGCTGCAGTCCTGGCCGCTGGCGACGCAGCAGCCAACCGGCATCCACGATGTCGCGCCGGCGCCGGACGGCGGCGTCTGGTTCACCGCGCAGCGCAGTGGCGCCCTCGGCTGGTTCGACCCGAAAACCGGTCGCAGCGAGTTGATTGCGCTCGGCCGCGGCTCGGCACCGCACGGCGTGATCCAGGGGCCCGACAAAGCCGCGTGGATCACCGACGGCGGACAGGGCGCGATCGTGCGCGTCGGCTGGCCCGGTCGAGACGTGCGGATATTTGCGCTGCCTCCGGGCACGCCGTTCGCGAATCTGAACACCGCGACCTTCGATCACGACGGCGACCTGTGGTTTACCGGGCAGAGCGGCGTCGTCGGACGCGTCGCGACGAAGAGCGGCAACGTCAGCGTGAAGGACGCGCCGCGCGGCGCGGGGCCGTACGGCATCTGCACCGCGCCCGATGGCGAAGTCTGGTGGTGCTCGCTCGCGGGCTCGTTCATCGCGCGGATCGATCGGCGCAGCGGCGACTCGGTCGTCGTCGAGCCGCCGACGCCGCGCCAGGGCGCGCGCCGCGTCTGGCCCGACAGCCACGGCCGGATCTGGGTCAGTGAATGGAACAGCGGCCATCTCTCGGCCTACGACCCGACGAAGAAGAGCTGGCGCACGCACAAGCTGCCGGCGAGCGGCGCGCGGGCCTATGCGGTCTACGTCGACGAGCGCGACAAGATCTGGGTCAGCGATTTCGGCGACAACAGCGTGCTGCGCTTCGATCCCGCGACCGAACGCTTCGAGCGCTTCGGCTTTCCGCGCGCGAGCGCGAGCGTGCGCCAGATCCTCGGCCGGCCCGGCGAGGTCTGGCTGCCGGAAAGCGGAACCGAGCACATCTCGATGATCCGCACGACCTGAAGGCGCAACGCCTACCGCTCGAGCTCGAAGCCGCCGTCGATGCGCAACGTCCGCGTCTCGGCGCCGGACAACAGCGCGACGAAGCGCGCCGCGAGCGCCGGTTCGCTCGCTCGCCGCGCCATCGCCGCCGCATAGACCGTCGCGAGCTCGAACTCCCGCGGCAGCGCGCCGGCGAGATCCACGCCGGCGGTGTATTTGATCTCGGTGATCTGCGTGCAGCCGATCGGCGACCGCTCTGTCGATTGCGCCAGCTCGCGCATCGCGGTCGCGCCGTTCGGATACGTCGCGCAGCGCGCGGCGAGCGCGTCGTCGATGCCGAGCTTGCGCAGCAGCGCGGCGAAGTGGATGCCGGCAGTCGCCCGTTGCGGATCGGGAAAATAGAGGCGGTCAGCCGCGAGCAATGCGCGGCGTAACGCATCCGGCGTGTCGATTGCCGGATGCGGCGAGCCGGCTCGCACTGCGATGCCGGTGCGGACGCGGCCGAGCGCGGCGCCCGATGCCGGGTCGAGCTCGCCGCTCGCGCCGAGACTCTCGATCAGAGCCGCGGTGACGATCATCACGTCGCACGCCTCGCCGCCGAGCAGCGCTTCCTTCATCGCTCCGACGGCGCCGAAACGGCCCTGCACGCGGGCGCCGGTCTCGGCCTCGAAGCGCGGCTGCAGCGCGTTGACGAGGCCTTGCGCCGCGCCGGCGCAAAGCAGGTTCAACGTCTTGCCGGCAGCCGTCATTGGTCGGGCTTCGCGCCGGAGATCTTGACGATGCGCGCCCACTTCGCGATGTCCTGATTCAGATAGCGCGAGAACTCGTCGACGCTCATCGTCATCGGCGTCGCGCCTTGCGCGGCCCAGGCGCGGACGACCTCCGGCGCCGAGACGATCTTGCCGATCTCGGCATTCAGCCGGTTGACGATGGCCGCCGGCGTCCCCTTCGGCGCCATCAGGCCGAGCCAGATCACCGCTTCGTAGCCGGGTACTCCGGCTTCGGCGACGGTCGGCACGTCCGGCAGCACCGGCGAGCGCGCCTTGCCAGTCGTGCCGTAGGCCTTGACCTTGCCGGCGCGGATGTACTCGGCCATCGTCGGGATCGCATCGAACATCAGATCGACCTGGCCGCCGAGCACGTCGCTGCGCGCGCCCGAAGAGCCGCGATACGGGATGTGAACGATCGCGAGTCCGGCCATTGCCTTGAACAGCTCGCCGGCCATGTGGTATGGCGTGCCGGGGCCGGACGACGCGTACGAAAGCGCACCCGGGTGCCGCTTGATGTCGCGGATCAGCTCGGCCAGGGTCGTCTCCGGCAGCGCCGCCTTGCCGACGAGGACCAGGTCGGACGCGTTGATCGGCGCGACCGGGGCGAAATCGCGCATCAGCTGGAACGGCTTAGTCGGAATCAGTGATTCGTTGACCGTGTGCGTGTTCGACATCAGCAGCAGCGTGTAGCCGTCGGGCGCGCTCTTCGCGACCGCATCGGTGCCGATGATCGAGCCCGCGCCGGGCCGGTCGTCGATGACGAACGGCTGGCCGAGCGACTCCTGCAGACGCTGCCCGATGAAGCGCGCATAGACGTCCGCCGGACCGCCGGCCGCGAACGGGACGATGATGCGAACCGGCCGCGATGGATAGGCCTGCGCCGAGACCGGCCGCGGCGCGAGGGCTGCGCTCGACGCGACGAGCAGCAACAGCGCGCGGCCGAGCAGCGCACGCACTGCCGGTTCGAATGTCATGTGGATGTCTCCTCTTGTTCGGCGCATCGTAGCGTGCTGCCGGCGCAAGCTCCTCGCGGGACGATCCGGTCCCTCCTTAGAATCGGTCGCGACCGAAACGGAATCGCTCCGCGACGGCCGGCGCCGCGGCCGCACCGCATCGATACGACGGAGACGAGAAATGAGTTCACACAGACCCTTCGGCGGGACCGCGTGTGCCGCCGTGCTCGCGCTCGCGGCCGCCTGCGCGCCGGCCGCGCACGCGCAAGCCGTCTGGCCCGAAAAGCCGATCACGATGATCGTGCCGTTCCCGCCCGGTGGCGTAGCCGACACGGTCGCGCGGCCGGTCGCCGACGCGCTGTCGCGCGAATTGAAGCAGCCGGTCTTGATCGAGAACAAGCCCGGCGCGGGCGGCGCCATCGGCATGGGCTATGCGGCGCGCGCCGCGGCCGACGGCTACACGGTGCTGATGACGCTGTCGTCGATATCGATCCTGCCCGAAGCCGATCGCATCCTCGGCAGGAAGCCCGCCTTTCAGCTGAACCAGTTCAAGCCGATCGCGCGCTTCACCGCCGACCCGACCGTCTTCGTCGTGCGCGCCGACTCGCCCTGGCACACGCTGAAGGAGTTCATCGACGATGCGCGCAAGAAACCGGGCGCCTACAACTACGGCAGCTCGGGCAACTACGGCACGATGCATGTGCCGATGGAAATGCTGAAGGCCGAGGCCGGCTTCCGGATGACGCACATCCCGTTCACCGGCGCCGGTCCGGCGGTCGTCGCGCTGCTCGGCGGCCAGGTCGATGCGGTCGCGAGCGGGCCGGCGACCGTCGTGCAGCAGATCAATTCCGGCAAGCTGCGCGCGCTCGCGCACTGGGGCGACCGGCCCCTCGCGGCGCTGCCCGGCGTGCCGAGCCTGAAGCAGCTCGGCTATCCGGCGCAGTTCGCTCAGTGGTCGGCGCTGTTCGTACCGGCCGGCACGCCCGACGCGATCGTGATGCGCCTGCGCGGCGCCGCACAGAAGGTCGCGACCGATCCCGCGGTGCAGCAGACGATCGCGCGTGCCGGCAGCCCGATCGACTATCTCGACGCGCCGTCGTTCCAGACGTACTGGGATGCCGATGCGGCCGTGATGACGAACGCGGTGCGGCGTATCGGCAAGGTCGAATAGCGTGAGCGCTGCGCCGACCGACTCCGCGATGTCTGCGGACGCCGAAATGGAGTACGAATACGCCGGGTTCTGGGTCCGGGTCGGCGCCGCGCTGATCGACACCGTGCTGGTGATGATGTTGACGATCCCGTTGCTCGGCATGCTGTACGGCTGGGACTACGCGTTCGATTCGTCGTCGAATGCCGGTTGGCAGCCGCTAGAGTTCATCGTCTCGTGGCTGCTGCCGGCGCTCGCGGTGATCGTGTTCTGGCGCTACCGCGCCGCAACGCCGGGCAAGATGGTGATCGGCGCGAAGATCGTCGACGCGAAGACCGGCGGCGCGCCGGGCACCGGCCAGCTGATCGTGCGCTACCTCGGCTACTACGTCTCGACGTTCCCGTTCTTTCTCGGCCTGATCTGGGTCGGACTCGATCGGCGCAAGCAGGGCTGGCACGACAAGCTCGCCGGCACCGTCGTGATCCGCAGCAAGCGCCACGGCACCGAGCCGGTCCGCTTCGGCCCGCGACCCTGACTGTCAGGCCGGCGCGGCCTCGAGCAGCGTCTCGAGGCACTGCTCGCGAATGCCGTAGAACGCCTTGATCGCGCCGATCTGCGCCCGCACCGCGGCGCGGTCGGCGGGTCGCTCACGCTTCACCGCGAGGATCATCTTGTTCTTGCTCGTGTGCTCGAGCGCGACGAATTCGAAGACCTGGGTCGCATAGCCCTCGGCCTCGAGCAGCAGCGCGCGCAGGCTGTCGGTGACCATCTCGGCCTGCTGGCCCAGATGGATGCCATGCTGCAACATCGGCCGCAACGGGTCCGGCGTCTGCATCTGCGGGCGCAACTGCTTGTGGCAGCACGGCGAGCACATGATGATCGCGGCGCCGGCGCGCAGGCCGAGATGCAGCGCATGGTCGGTCGCGGTGTCGCAGGCATGCAGCGCGATCATCACGTCGATCGGCTGCGGCGCGAACGTGCGCACGTCCCCTTCGACGAACGCGAGCCCGGCCATTGCGCAACGCTGCGCGGCCCGGTTGCCGAGATGCACGAGGTCGGACCGCAGCTCGACGCCGGTGACCTCGGCATCGAGGCCGAGCGCGCGGCGCAGGTGATCGTGGATCGCGAACGTCAGATAGCCCTTGCCGGAGCCGAAGTCGACGACGCGAATCTTCCGTTCGGTGCGGCGCAGCGGCGACGTCGCGAACGCGTGGTCGAAGACCTCGACGAACTTGTTGATCTGCTTCCATTTGCGCGCCATCGCCGGAACCAGGCGGCCCTGCGCGTCGGTGACACCGAGCCCGGCGAGCCACGGCCGGTCGATCTCGACGAAACGCCGCTTGGCGCGGTCGTGCGCGGTGCGCGCGGCTGACGGGCCGGCCGGATCGGCGGTTGCGTCGCCCGGCGCGCTGTGCGCTTCGGCCCCGGCCGGCGTAGCGTGTCGGCTGAGACCATAGCGCCCTCTCTTGCCAGCGCGCAATTCGAACTCCTCGCCCGATGTGCGCAGATGCGCATGCGCGAACGCGGCGCCGACCAGCCCGTCGAGCGCGGCGCGGCCGGCGTCGAGCAGCAGGTTCTTCGTGATGTCGCGGGTCGGATGAGAGTGCACGAACGAGAGCTCGCGCGCACCGCGCAACTCGACCTCGCGCACCGCCACGCGCAGCGCATCACCCGCGTCGGCGCGCGGCTTCGCGAGCACGAGTCGCACGAAAGTGCCGCTTGCCAGCGCCGCGTCGAGCGCTGCGAAGAAGCGCTCGCGCGCACCGGCGGCGCTCGTCTCTTTCGGCGCGGCGGGCGCTGCGTCGCGCGCCGCGCTTTTGTCGCTAGGATGGTGCTCGCTCACTGCTGGAGCTTTCATGTTCGGAATTGCCGATTACGGTTCGTTCGTCGTCGCGGTGATTGTCTTCCTGATGATCCCGGGACCGGGCAACCTCGCGCTGATCACGTCGACCGGCAAGGGCGGCGTGCGCGGCGGCCTCGCCGCGACGCTCGGCGTGATCGGCGGCGACCAGGTGCTGATGTGGCTCGCGGTCGCCGGCGTCGCCGCGCTGCTGAGCGCGTACCCGCCGGCCTTTCATGCGGTGCAGTGGCTAGGCGCCGCGTATCTCGCCTGGCTCGGCTTGCGGATGCTGCTCGCGAAGCCGGGCGCCGCGCCGGTGCTCGACATCAAGCCGCACCACTATTTCCGCCAGGCGCTGACGATCACCTTGCTGAATCCGAAGGCGATCGTGTTCTACATGGCGTTCTTCCCGCTGTTCGTCGATCCGGCCCGGCACCGCGGGTTCGTGACGTTCGGGGTGATGGCGGCGACGATCGCGGCGCTGACGTTCGCGTACGGCCTCGTCGTCGTGGTGCTGACGCATCGGCTCGCCGAGCGGCTGCGCGCGCGCCCGGCGATCTCGCGCACGCTGAACCGGCTCGCCGGCGTGTTTTTGATCGGCTTCGGCATCCGGCTCGCGCTGTCGCGCTGAGCGACGAAGCCTGGCTCAGGCCGCCGAGAGCGGCGGGTTCAGCACCCCGGCCGGCTCGGCCGCGCTTTCCTTGATCGAGCCGTCGGGCCGTTCGTACGTTCCGATCATGCAGCCGCTCGCGATCGCGTGCTCGCGCAACGCCTCGAGCACCTCGTCGCGACCCGGCGTTTCGGAAAAAACCACCGCCGCACCGAGCGCGAACAACTGGAACGCAAAGCGATGGACGCCGTGCCCGGGCGGTGGATCGGGCGGCAGCCAGCTCGCCTGCAGATACGAGTTGCGTCCGGTCTTGAAGCCGGCGCCAGGGTTGTCGCTACTCTCGAGCGCGGCTTCAGCCAGCGCACCGTCGGCGGCAGGCAGCTCGACAACGATCGCATGAACCAGCGGCTGCGGCATCGGCGCGTCGGCATCCTCGACGACCAGCACCAGCGACGCCGCGCCGGCCGGCACGCCGATCCATTGCAGCGGCGGCGAGATCCCCGCGCCGTCGGCGGTGTACTGGGCGGGGAGCGGGCCATGATCGATGAAGGCGAGGCTCTTCAGATCGAGCGCGCCCATCCCGGCGCGCAGATCGATCAACCGGAACGCGATCTTGTCGAGGCCGGCGCGCTGCCCACGCAAGGCATGGCCGACGACATCGGGAAGTTTTTCGAGCATGCACAGACTCCTGGGTTCTCGTCAGTCCATTCTGCATGCCCGTGCATGTGCGCGGCGGGCTACGATCGGCGGCACGATGGATGCGGCCTTTACTCTTTTCGAGACTCCGGTCGGCGCGTGCGGCATCGCGTGGACCGCGCGCGGCATCGTCGCGCTGCAGCTGCCCGAAGCGACGCCGGATCGGACCCGGGAGCGGATGCTGCGCGGCCTGCCCGACGCGCGCGAAGCGGCGGCGCCCGAACCGGTGCGCGCCGCGATCGATGCGATCGTCGCGCTGTTGCATGGCGCGGCGATCGATCTCGGCACGATCGTGCTCGACGAAAGCGGCGTCCCGGAATTTCAGCGCCGCATCTACGCGATCACGCGCTCGATCGCGCCCGGCACGACGCTGAGCTACGGCGCGATCGCGCGGCGCCTCGGCGAGCCGGGCGCGGCGCGCGCGGTCGGCCATGCGCTCGGCTGCAATCCGTACGCGATCATCGTGCCGTGCCACCGCGTGCTCGCGGCCGACGGCGGCATCGGCGGCTTTTCGGCCGGCGGCGGCAGCGCGACGAAGCGCAAGCTGCTTGCGATCGAGCGCGCACGCGTCGGCGACGAGCCGGACCTGTTTGCCGTCGAACCGGCGCTCGCGGCGCCAGCCGCCGGCTACCGGTCGGCGTAAGAACCACTGCGGCGCGACGACTTTCGATGCAGCGATGGACATGATGGACGAAGCCGCCCACGCCATTCTCGACCTGCAGCGCCGCGCCCGACGCTGGCCCGGCGCAGCCGCGCTGCTGTTCGCGCTCGCCGGCTGCGGAACCTTGGCGCCGATCGACGCGCAAACGCGGGCCGCGCAGGCGAGCCAGGCGGTGCCGATGTCGCTCGCGACGACGCTCGGCAAGATTGCTGCGTCGTCGCAGCCGGCGCCCGAACTTTCCGGCTTCCGCCTGATGCCGCTCGGCAACTTCTCGCTCGACACGCGGGTGCAGCTCGCGCGCCGCGCCGAAGCGACGCTCGATGTTCAGTATTACCACTTCGCGAACGACGAGACCGGCCGCTATCTGATCCGCGCCCTCGCCGACGCGGCCGATCGCGGCGTGCGCGTCCGCCTGCTGATCGACGACCTCTACACCGGCGGCGAAGACGATTTCTTCCTCGGTTTCGCGGCCCATCCGAACGTGCAGGTGCGGCTCTTCAATCCGTTCTGCTGCGCGCGCGAGCACGGCCAGATTCCCCGCTTCATTGCCGCGACCGGCGACTGGGGCCGGGTCAATCACCGGATGCACAACAAGCTCTTCATCGCCGACGGCGCGATGGCAGTGATCGGCGGGCGCAATGTCGCGAACGAATATTTCCTGCGCAAGGCGACCGAGAACTTCATCGACGTCGACGCGTTTACGGTCGGCCAGATCATTCCGCCGCTGCAGTTCCTGTTCGATCGCTACTGGAACA